>JAFEBB010000043.1 GCA_018266075.1 Deltaproteobacteria bacterium
TGCTCGTGGAGATCAAGGCCCGCTTCGACGAGGCCAACAACATCGCCTGGGCGCGGCGCCTCGAGGAGAACGGCGTCCACGTGGTGTACGGCCTGATTGGGCTGAAGACGCACTGCAAGGTCGCGCTGGTCGTCCGCCGGGAGGCCACGGGCATT
This sequence comes from Deltaproteobacteria bacterium, assembly GCA_018266075.1. Lineage (GTDB taxonomy): Bacteria > Myxococcota > Myxococcia > Myxococcales > SZAS-1 > SZAS-1. The sequence continues at coordinate 156 of JAFEBB010000043.1, forward strand.
CGCCGCTACGTGCACCTCGGCACCGGCAACTACAACCAGGTCACCGCGCGCCAGTACACCGACCTCTCGTTCTTCACGGCGCGTGAAGCGATCGCGGACGACGTCACCGCGCTCTTCAACATGCTCACCGGCTACTCCGAGCCGCCCCAGTGGAAGAAGCTCGCCGTGGCGCCCCTGGGGCTCGAGGGCCGGCTGCTGCAGCTGATTGGCAGAGAGGCCGAGCGCGCGCGCGCCGGCGAGCCCGCGCGCATCATCGCGAAGATGAACTCGCTCGTGGACCCGGTGATCATCCGCGCGCTCTACCGCGCCAGCCAGGCCGGCGTGGACACCGAGCTCATGGTGCGCGGCATCTGCTGCTTGCGTCCGGGCGTGCCCGGCGTGTCGGAGAAGATCCGCGTGGTGAGCGTGGTGGACCGCTTCCTCGAGCACAGCCGCATCTTCGTCTTCGGCACCGGCCCGCGGACCGAGGTGTACCTCTCGAGCGCCGATTGGATGCCGCGCAACCTCCACCGGCGCATCGAGGTGATGTGGCCCATCGAGGATCCGGCGCTGAAGGCGCGCGTGCTCGAGGGCGTCCTGCGCCTGGGCCTGCGCGACGATGTGAAGGCCTGCTTGCTCCACGCCGACGGCCAGCGAACGCGGGTGCCCGCGGGCGAGCAGCCGCTTCGCAGCCAGCTGGCGCTCCTCGACGCAGCCAAGCGCGGGGGCGAGCCGCCCTTGAATCCTCCCATCGTCCGGCACTCCTGATTCTCAGCCTTCGCGCGGCGTCGTACGATCGCGACGGCGGCGGGAAGAGGGTCGTGATGCTGGACAAGTTTCAGGTGAACCTCGACTTCGTGCGCGCCTCGGCGCTGCTCCTCGAGGGCGGCGGCACCGGCCGGGTGGTGGTGAGCGTGGGCGACGCGCAGCGCACGGCGCACGTGGTCCGCGGCTACTTCGTGCACGCCACCTCGAACCTTCCCAAGGACCGCATCGGCGACATGCTCGTGGCCGAGAAGCGGCTCGACCCGGATCTGCTCGAGCCCATCGCCGCCGAGGCCGAGCGGCTGGGGCTGCTCTTCGGCGACCTGCTCATCATCGACGGGCTGCTCACGCCGGTGGAGCTGGCGGAGTTCCTGGAGCGCCAGGCGCTGGCGCGCTTCGAGCGCATGATGCTCATGAAGGGCGCGGTGCGCGTGGAGCAAGCGGCGCCCGGACGGCCCACCACGCGGCGGAGCGTGGCCGCGCTGGTGATGGGGCTGTTTCGCGAGAAGGTGCCGTTCGAGGCCGCAGAGTCGCTGGCGCTGGAGCGGCTGCGCAACGCGGGCACGACCGCGCCGCGCATGCAGCGTGTGCGCGACGCAAACCTCTCGACGCACGAGCGCGTGCTCTGCAAGCTGCTCGACGGCGGCGCCAGCTTCCAGAAGGTCTTCGACGGGCTCGATCCCGCGACCGAGGACTTCCAGCGCGGGGTCCGGTTCCTGGCCGCGCTGGAGGCGCTCGGCGTGTTCGCGTCGGACTGAGCGCTCCTTGGCCTCGATGCCTCGGATTCGGCAATGTGAACGGAGGCATCGTACGCCGGTCGTAACCCGGCATGCGTGCCATCCGGCGCCGGCCTGCACGCTCGCCGAGACCGCACCCGCCAGACCGGTGTAGAACGATGCGCTCGAAATTGGGCACGCGCGCATCCCATGCGACGATGCGCACGGGGGAAATCGAATGCGGCACGCCCGCTGGCTGGCCATCTTCGCGCTGTGCACGTCGACCCTGGCGCACGCCGAGACCGACCGCGAGAAGGCCCAGCGCGAGATCGACCAGCAGATGAAGGACCTGGTGAAGCCCCTGCCGCCGCCCGCGGCGCGGATCATCTGGGAGGGCCTCGACTCCGACAAGATCGCCATCGACGCCGCGCGCTTCGAGCTCGACGACGCCAAGCTCTCGTACGGCGAGCTCGAGGATCTCACCAGCGCCGCCAAGAGCCACAAGTCGCTCTACGACGGCGCCGTCGACGTGGGAAAGCACGCCCTCAACGTGAACCTCACGGTGCACCGCACCAAGGTCTCGCTCCTCGAGGGCCTGCGCACCACGACGTTCAAGGTCTCGAGCAGCGCCGGCTTCGCGGGCCAGAAGGGCCTCGAGGTCACCATCAAGGTGAAGCTGCGCTACGACGAGACCCAGCAAGATCCCAAGAAGCGCCTCAAGCTCGACTTGAAGGTCGAGCCGAAGATGGTGGCCAGCGTCGACGACTCGCCGATGCCCGAGCCGCCTGCGCCCGTGGTGCACACGACCGTCACGGCCGTGGCCGCCAACGACGCAAAGCCTGAAGCCACCGCGGATGAGGCCGCGCCCGAGACCTCCGACGATGGCTCGAGCGAGCCAGCGCCGCACGGCAAGGGCAAGAAGGGCAAGAAGGCCAGGGCCGACAAGGTGAAGCCCGAGAAGGTCAAGGCCGAGAAGACCAAGCCCGAGAAGCACACCGTCGTCGCCGAGGCCGAGAAGCACACCGTGGTGCAGACGCACTACTCGCAGCCGATTGCGCAGGCGCCCACTGCCCCCGTCACGCCGCCGCTCGCCATCTCCGTGGATGCCGGCCCCCCCGACGCCGGCCCTCCCGAGGCGGGTCCGCCCGACGCCGGACCGCCGGATGCGGGCCCGATGATCGCCGCGGCGGCGCCGGATGCAGGTCCGCCCGCGGCCGCAGACCCGGCTGGAAACTCCAGCCTGATCTGGGTCGCGGTCGGTGTCGGCGTGGTCGTCTTCGGCATCGTGCTCGCGCTCGGCCTGCGCAATCGCAAGCGCGGGTTCTAGAGGCCCGGCACCGGCACCGGCGCGAACCGGCCGTTGTCGACGCTCACCTGAATCTCGCTGTCCGAGTCGCCGAAGCGCACCGCCACGTCGTGGCCTTCGGGCGTCTGGAAGTCGAGCTCGCCCCGGTGCGGCACGCTCAGACCGGGCTCCCACCACACCTGCTTGAAGGTCACGTCGAACGCGCGGTTGCCGGACACCACGTGCGCCGTGCCATCGAGGATGAGGTAGTCCGTGCCGATGATGAAGATGCCCGGGCGGTCGACGACCGTGCCGTGGTAGCCGAGGTCGAGCTGGGCGAAGAGCTTGTTCGCGGGCACGCGCGTGTTGGCGTCGATGTTCCAGGTGGTGAGATCGCCGCAGCTCACCCGGCCGATGCGCGCGTCCACGGGTGCGCCGTTGATCTGCATGCCCGTGAAGTCGAGCGCGACCTCGTTCCGGTCATTGCCGCCGGAGACCGTGGCCTGGAGCTGGCCCGTCCAGTTGGCGCCGAACACCTTGCAGCCCGGTGCGGCGAACGCGAGGGTCTCGATGTCGCTCGTGTCCGTGGACGCGCCCGCGTGCAGCGTGGCGCAGGGCCCGAGCCGCGATTGGAGCTCCGGAACCATGTCCGCGAACTCGACGCGCTCCGGCTCGCCGCAGGTGTACTTGGGCAGGATGCCCACGAACTGCGCGGCGTCGATGATTGCCGCTCCGGCACGCGTGGCCTGGAGCGCGTCCTGATTGGCGTCCCAGGTGTCCTGCACGTCGGCGCCGCACCCAGCGACCGCCAGACACACTGCCAACATGAGCTTGCGCATGACTGCCTCCGTGACCTTCCCACTGGCCTCGCAAGCAGGGACAAGCAGGCCCCGCGCGGTGCGCACCTTTTTTCTGGGCGGTGTAGGCTCGCGCATCCCCATGAGCACCTCCCTTCCCTTCGGGCTGCCGCCATCGATGGGCCAGGAGCACGCCGCGCGGCGCGCCCGGCGCCTCGAGGCGTACCTCGGCAACGTCCTCGCCCGCGAAGTGGTGGTGAAGGTGGCGGCGAGCTACGAGAGCCTGGAGAAGGACCTGCTCAGCGGCGCCGTCACGGCCGCCTGGGGTCCGCCGTTCGTGTGTGCGCGCACCGAGGCCTACGGCGGGCGCGGGCTGGTGCGCGGCATTCGCGACGGCTCGGCCACGTACCGTTCGGCGATCATCGCCCTCAAGGCGCGCAAGCTCACCCTCGAGTCGGAAGGCCTCAAGGCCGCCTGGGTCGACCGCGACTCCACCGCCGGCTACCTCCTGCCGCAGGCGCTGCTCCGCGATCGGGGCATGCACGGCTGGAAGAAGTTCACCGAGGAGCGCTTCGCGGGCAGCTACCGCGCCGCCGTCGAGGACGTCCTTGCAGGTCGGGCGGATCTGACGGCCGTCTGGGCCTCGGGCGAGAAGTCGGCGCCGGCCACGGCGCTCGGCGAGCTGGTCGGGCCGCGCGCGGGCGAGTTCGAAGTGCTCGCCTACTCGCGCGAGTCGCCGAACGACGGCGTGGTGCTCTCGTCGAAGTCCGACGACCCCACGGCCGCCGCGCTGGAGCGCGCGTTCCTGACCATGCACGAGGACGCGGAAGGCCTCGGCATGCTGGCCGAGGTGTTCCAGGCCGAGCGCTTCGAGCCTGCGCCGCGCGGCAGCTATCGCGCGCTGTACGATCTCGTGTTCGCGGCTTTGCCTGGCTAGCGCCTCGTCGAGCGCCAGCAACTCGAGCCCTTTAGCGTGCGCCACGGCGCCGCAAGCGCCGCTGGGATAGACTTGTCCGTTCGATGGACATCCGCACCCAGAGCGCGCTCCTCGCGTGCATCGTGTCGCTGGCGCTGGCGGTCTCGGTGCTGCTGCGCACCCCGCGCACGCGCGCCCTGACGCTCTTCGCCGTGCTCTGCGCGGCGCTCTCGGCCTTCTATCTGGGCGACTTCCTGCACGCGATCACCGCGGCGCCGCTGGGCCTGCGCGTGGCCATCGCCACCGGCGGGTTCGTGCCCACGTTCGCGCTCACGTTCTTCATGGAGTTCCTGGGGGTGAGCCCGCGCTCGGCGCGCCGCGGCCGCACCATCGCCGTGCTCGGCGCCGCCATGGGCCTCGGCGTGGCCGCGACGCCGCTCGTCTTGCAAGATTGGTCGCGCCTGCTGGTGACGGCCTGGGTGTTCGGCGCGCTCACGGTGACCTTCTCGCTCATCGTGCGGAGGCTCCGGACCACGCAGGGCGTCGAGCGGCAGCGCTTGCTGTACCTGGCCGCCGGCGCCGCGGGCTCGGTCATCTTCTCGGCGACGGACCTGCTGCACCTCTACGGCTTGCCCTTCCCGCCGCTGGGCGCGCTGGTGACCACGCTGTACCTCTTCTTCCTCGCCCAGACGCTGCAGCGCCTCCGCCTGCTCGACCTCCAGGAACTGCTCGGAAAAGTCGCGTCGCTCACGCTGCTCGCGCTGATCCTCGCGGCCATCTACGGCGCGCTGGTGGCGTGGGTGGGTCCGCGGCCGGGCCTGTTCCTGTTCAACACGCTCATCGCGAGCTTCGTGATCCTGATTCTGTTCGAGCCGCTGCGCGCCAAGGTCGAGGAGTGGGTGGTGGCGACCTTGTTTACCGAACGGTTTCAAATGGTGCGCGTGCTCAACGGGCTCAAGACCCGCGTGGCGAGCATCATCGAGATCGACGAGCTGGCGCGCGTGGTGCTCGACACCGTCCACGAGACGCGCCGCGTGACCCACGCGTCGATCTACCTGCTCAGCGACGACCGCCCCGGCTTCTATCGGCTCGGCTTCCGCGGCCCGGATCCCGTGCCCTTCCTCGACGCCGCGGCTGCCCGCGGCCTGCTCGCCGCCGCGGCGTCGGGCCAGAAGGCGGTGCTCCTGGAGAACGTCGACCGCCGACTGGCCGAGCTGCGCACCGAGCCCGAGAACACCCGCCGCGTGCGCGAGGAACTCAAGCGCCTCAACGACATCCTCGCGGCCATGGGCCAGATGAAGGCCGGCATCACCGTGCCGCTGGTGGGTGGCGAGCGCATCATCGGCTTCTTGAACCTGTGGGACGAGCGCGTGGCCGAGGCCTACGCGAGCGACGAGATTGCGGGCGTGCTGGAGATCGCCGAGCACGTCTCGACCGTCGTGGAGAACAGCAAGCTCTTCGACCGCATGAAGGAGCGCGATCGCCTGGCCGCGCTGGGCGAGATGGCGGCCGGCCTGGCGCACGAGATTCGAAACCCGCTCGGCAGCATCAAGGGCGCGGCCCAGTACCTCGACCCCAAGCACATGCAAGGCGAGGACGGCGAGTTCCTGGGCGTGATCGTGGAAGAGGTGAACCGCCTCAACGGCGTGGTCACGCAGTTCCTCGACTACTCGCGGCCGCTCAAGCAGAGCTTCGGCCCGACGGATCTCAACGACGTCATCACCCGCACCGCCAAGCTGCTCCAACCCGAGTGCGACACCGCCAAGGTGGAGCTCAAGCTCGAGCTCGATCCCGCGCTGCCCAAGGCCATCGGCGACGCGGAACAGCTCAAGCAGGTGTTCATCAACCTGGCCATGAACGCGCTGCAGGCGATGTCGGGCGGCGGTTCACTCACCGTGAAGACCGTGCGGCCCGAGGAAGGCGCCTGGCGCTTGCCGGGGCTGATGCGCGGCGGTGAGCAGGTGGAGATCCGCTTCGCCGACACCGGCAAGGGTATCCCCGCCGAGCAGCAGCGGAACATCTTCGTGCCCTTCTACACCACGAAGGAAAAAGGCACCGGCCTCGGGCTCGCCATCTGCCAGCGCATCGTGAAGAGCCACGGCGGGAGCATCAGCGTGCTGAGCGCGCCGGGCCAGGGCACCGAGTTCATCATTCGGCTCCCGGCGCTCGCCGAGGCGCGTCCGGTCGCCGAGGGCACGCCGAGCCCCGAGCTCGCCCAGGTGACGACCACCGGCAGCATCCCCGCAGCCGCGCTCCCGCCCGCAGCGCGCGAGAAGCGCAGCCGGCGCGAGAAGAAGAAGCGCGGCGCCGCGAGCTGAGCTCAGTGCCGCAGCAGCAGCACCGCGAGAAGCACGGCCACCAGCACCGCCACCACGACCCAGGGCAGCACGCTCTTCTGGCGCCCCTGGAACGCCGCGAGCTCGCCCGGCGTGACCACGGGCTGGTCGGCGGTCACCCGGCGGAGCGCGGCGGCGTCGGCGGCGTCGAGGCCGGCGACAGGCAATTGCTGCGCGGCGATGGCGAGCACCGCCCGCAAGTGCCGCAGGTACTTGTCCTCGCCGGAGTAGCCCTCGAGCATGGAGACCGCGTTGAGCACGCTGGGCACGCGCACGCTCGCATCGGGCGCGAGGGTGTCACCGGCGCTGCCCTCGATGCGCATGGTGCCCGTGGTCAGCGGCCGCTGGTGCTCCCAGACCACGGCGTCGCCGCCGACGTAGGCCTCCTGGCGGGTGACGTGCCCATCGCTGTCGACGAAGGAGATGACCTCGGCGCCGTGCTCGCCCTGGTGCCAGACCTTCTTGCCGCCGCCCTCGAGCGGCCGGTCGGCCACGCGGACGCGCCGCAGCGTCGCGCCGAGCCGCGCGAAGTCTTTCAGCCGGGAGCTCACCTGCGCCAAGCCTATGCGCCGACGCTCAGCCCCGCGAGAATTCGGTCTGGGGCTCCGGACAGCGCCCCAACCGGGCGAGCACGTCGTCGGCGAGGGCCATCAGCGCGCCGCGCGCGAAGGGCTTGCTCACCACCACGGCAGCGGTGCGCGCCAGGAACGACTCGGCCCGCGGGCTGAAGGCACCGCCGGTCATGAAGGCCAGGCGCGGCAGAAGCTCGGGCCGGTGCGCGGCGAGGTGCGCGTGCAGGGCCATGCCGCCCATCTCCGGCATGGCCATGTCGCAGAGGATGACATCGAAGGCGCGCTCCTCGAGGAGCGTCAAGGCCTGGCGGCCGCTCTGCACCGCGGTGACCTCATGGCGCGCGGAGAGCGCCCGGGCGATGGCGCTGGAGACCAGCCGCTCGTCGTCGATCACCAGCACCCGCCCGCGCGATCGGGCTGCGCGCGCGCTGGCGTCGACCACGGTCCCCACCAGAAAAATCGGTCCCCGGGCTGCGTCGAGGAGCGCCTCGCCGGTGACCGAAACCCACCGCTCGCCCAGTCGGACATCCAGCGCCATCTGCGGCTTCCCCGCGAGCAGCTCACCCAGCGCCGCCCGGAGCGCGCCGCGGTGCTCGGGCGCCACCTGCTCCAGGAGCTCTTCGGGCGGACGGTTCAGTGCGCCGTAGGGAACACCGGTCACCTGGGCAAAGTTCGGCGTGGTGTACACGCGCTGCTGCAGCACGCTCCACGACCACAGCGCCGCGCTCGGGGCTGCCACCTGAACGGGCGCCTCGCGGGTGAACTTGAGATCCAGCGCCGCACCCACCTGGATGCGATCGCCCTCGTGCAGCTCGGCCACGCTCACGCTCTTGCCGTTCAAGAACGTCCCGTGGCTGGATCCGAGGTCCTCGAGCAAGAACCCGCCGTCGCGCGTCTCCACGCGGGCATGCCGCCGGGAGATGCCCGAGTCGGGCACGCGGATCGAGGCCTCCAGGCTCCGACCGATGATCACGCTCCCGCGCACAGGATACGCGCGGCCAAGCTCCTCGCACATCGGCGAGCGAAGCACCTGCAACCAAGGCTGATCAACTTCGACGGCTCCGCCAACCACCTCGCGCATGCGAACGAACCCCATCCCCCCGCAGCGGCGCGCAGTCAGTCCCGGCCCGAGACTGTCCACAAACGAATCATATACCCGGCGGCGGACGGATCAGCGCAACACCAGGGTTGTGACGCTCATGGCAGGCAGCGTGGGTACCAGGGTGCAGCTTCCGCCGGTGCACGAGAGGGCCGGGGCGGTGCCGCCTGCGGCGACCACGGCCGCGGCGCCGTCGACGAGCTGGTACGCGGTGGCCTGGGTGAGGCTGGGCGCGTTGGCGATGCTGATCGACGCGGAGAGCGCCGCGTTGGTCTTGTTGATGGCCACGATCTCCACGCCTGGCGAGCCGTCCGAGTGGGTGAAGGCGTAGACGGTGGCGTTGGCGCCGTCGCTCGTCGTGGCGCGGACGGCCGTATCGCCCACGGTGGCGCCGTTGCCGTCGTAGTTGCGGTACGACGCGTACGCGGCCACGAGGTAGTTGTCGGTGAGCGATTGCAGCGGCCAGGCCATGGCAGCCGTCGCGCCCTCGCGGCCGAAGATGCCGAGCAGGTCGGCCTCGGCCACGCCGCCTTCGATCTGCGTCTCGCAGCCGGCGTTGTACTCGCTGAACGAGAGTCCAGGCGCCGCCGTGCCGCCCGCCGGATAGGCCGCGTCGATCTTGCCCAGCAGCCGCGGGATGATCTCGCGCGGGTACCAGGCGTCGTCGAAGTCGTTGGTGGAGTAGCCGAAGTCGATGCTGTCGGTCTGCTGCGGCGAGAGCTCGGTGTAGTTCGGGTCCCAGAACATGCGCGGCACCTGCACGCACGTGGCCGGGTCCTGCGCCACGGTGTACCAGTGCACGTCGAACACATCGACCAGCGGGTGCCCTGCGCTCGTCGACGCCGCCGCGAGCTTCTGCAGGTAGTAGTCCACGAACTCCGTGGGCAGGTGCGGGTCCGAGTAGCTGTGCGCGTAGATGATGCCGTCCTGCGCCACCACCGGGCCGTAGACCTGCGCCTGCGGCCACGCGTTCTTGATGGCCGTGGCGTACGTCACATTTCGGTTAACGATGTCGTCGTAGGTGGTGACCACGTTCTGCTGGCAGGGCACGGTGCCCGTCCAACCGCCCCAGACCTCGGGGTGCGTCGAGCCCCAGTAGTTCGGCTCGTTGTCGAGCTGGAAGAAGATGGGCGCGGCGCCGTTGCCGTAGTTCACCTTCAGGTAGTTCACGAACTCGTCCTGGTACACGGGCCCGGGGCTGGTGGGCGTGCAGCCGCCGCCGCAGCTCGGGCCGGGGCAGGTGCAGAGCGTGCTGCCCTTGGTGGGGTGGTTGGCGACGAAGTCCGCGCTGTTCGGATCCTGCGACGCGAAGTCCTGGTTGCCGGTGTTCACGCCGATGGAGGTTCCGCAGCTGTTGGTGCCAGGGCAGTTCGGGCCGCCGGGGTTGCTGCTCGCGTCTCCCCAGGGGTTGTTGATCTGGTTGCTGGTGACGAAGTCCAGGATGGGCACCGTGGCGAGGAACGCCTCACCCTTGGCCTGCGCGTTGGGGATGGAGTCGTCGCCGGCCAGGATGGCGCCCGCGATGGAGCCCGCGCCGCCTGCAGCGGGGTTGGTGTTGAAGCAATAGTCGTTGCCCGAGTCCATGAGGTTGGTGAGCCAGTTCCAGTCGGTGTACGAGTCGCCACCTGCGCGGATGACGCCGTACTTGGTGTTGCTGGCCACGAAGCCGCCGAAGCCGTTGATGCCGTACACGTAGTCCGACACGCGCACCGGCTGCGACGGCGGCTGGTGCTGGCGGTTCGGGCCCTGGTTCAGGTCGATGGAGAACGTCACGCCCGCGCCGCTGGTGCCGGTGGTGCTCGTGGACGTGCTGGTGCTGGTGCTGGTGGATCCTGTCGTGCCCGTCGTGGTGGCGGTGGTGCTGGTCGTGGAGCTGGCGCTCGACGTGGTGCCGGTGGTGCTGCTGCCGGTCGTGCCCGAGGTCGAGCTGGGACCCGTGCTGCTCGCAGCGGACGTCGTCGAAGCGCCCGTGGAGCCGGTGTGGCCTGTGGTCGAGCTCGTGCTGGCGCCTGCGCTGGCTCCCGACGCGCCGGTGCCCGTGGTGCTCCCTGAGCTCGCGGGCGTGACGGTCGCGGTGCAAGCCGCGAGCACGAGCGCAGCAGGGGACAGCGAAGCGATACGCAAAGTCATGGGCCACCCTCAACGGGAGTGAAGCCCGATCAAACCACTTTTCAACGCTCGCGGGTCATCTCGCAGCTGCGTCGCACGAATGGCACACGCCCTACTTCCGCAGGCGGTATGAGCACATCGCTGCGCCGTTGGCGCGGCACGCGTGCTCGATGAACGAGACCCGCTGGCCGATGAGCGCGCGCGCCAAGGCGGTGTAGAGGAACTCGGAGCTCGCGCAGATCGGCCCGCGCGTGCCCTGGATGTTCGCGCAGATCGGGCAGTGCTCGATCTCCAGGTAGTACGCCTCGCCGTCCTCGCGCAGCGACACGTCGGCCCAGATGCCGCTCAAAAAGGCCTGGATCTCGCGCACCGCCCAGCCGATGCGCTTGTCTGCGGGCACGCTCTTGGCGTCTTCGGCGCGCTTCACCATCTCCGGGTGCTTGAGCAGCATCGGCGCCATCTTGTGGCCGTAGTTGCTGAGGAACACGCGGGTGAGCGTCTCGCCGGTGAGCTTGAAGACCGTCGCGTAGAGCTTGGCGAGCTCAGACGTGCGGAGAATCGGCGGATCCTGATCGCCGTGGGGGGCGGTGAGCATGCGCTCGAGCCCGGCCTGGCGGACGAGGTTGTCGGCCTCGCGGGGATCGAGCTCGTGGAGCGTCTCGAGCACCATGCGCACGGTGAAGTTCGAGATGGGCTTGTCGTCGTCGTGAGTGGCGGCGACGGTCATGGGCGACTCCGCAGTGCGCCCCCGCACGAGCACATGATGTCAGATGTTGGACGGAGAGTCGCGGGCCGATGCCTGACGCTCTGCCTCGCGCTCGCCGCCGCGCCCGCGCGACGCTGCAAGCGAACGCGTCGCTGCTCGCCCAGAGCGATAGGCTCGAGAAGGCGACCCGAGAAAAATGAGCGCTCCATGGCTGTTCGAGTCGCAGTGACCATCCAGGACACGATGGCGTTCTGGAACGACGACCTCGGCGCCTTCCTGCACGACCCGAATGGCTACTCGCCCACGAACACATTCCTCTACGAGGTTCCCGACGCGTGGGTCGCGAACGGCACGCTCACGCCCGACGGCTTCGAGAACGTGTTCAAGTACCTCTACGGCCCGGCCTGGCGCGGGGGAAACGGCGACGGCTCGCAGTACGTCGTGCTTCGCAAAGAGGCCGCCACCGTGGCCGACGACGACCCGCGCACCTTCAAGCCCATCTCCTGAGCGCGCCGGATCAATTCGACAGCAGCACCTGCACGCTTCCCGTTCCGCAGGCGCCGCCGAGGACGACGACGTCCGCCGACTGATCGCCATTGAGGTCGCCCACCGCGAGCCCCAGCGGCGGCCCCGACATCGGATAGATCCCGCCGAACACGAAGGTCCCGCCGAAGTCGCGCTCGACCGTCACGTCGTTGGATTGGGCGTTGAGCGCCACCACCGCCGGCGCGCCCGAGATGTTGGCGAAGGCCGCCCAGGTGGGTCCCACGCCCGCGAGCTGCGTCGGCGACTGCGGAACGAAGCCACCATCGCCCGCGTTCAAGTACGCGACCACGTCGTTGTTGGTGAGGCTCAAGGTCATGAAGTCCACGCGGCCGTCGCCGTCCACGTCACCCGAGGCGAGCGCGCGCTGCGGACCGTAGGCGAACGTCACCGGCGTCCCCGGCGCGGCGAGGTTGGGCACCAGCGTGACCTGCGTCGACGAGGCGATGACTGCATCGAGCCGATTTGGCGCGAGGAAGTGATCGAGCACCAGCGCGACGGGCGAGGCTGGCACGGTCAACGTCGTCGGCGTGCCTAGGTGCCCCAGACCGTCGCCGAGGAAGATCGACGCGGTGCCCTGCCCGTCCACCGCGACGACGACAGGCCCACCCGCGGGCCAGATCGAGCCTGCAGCCAGGAGCGTCGCCTTCTGCGGCAGGCCGTATCGATCGCCGGCCGTGAACGTTCCGTCGCCACGGCCACGCCACACCGCGAGCGCGGGCCCGCCCTCGTCCGTCTGGGCCACGACGAGGTCTTCGTTCGGATCGCCATCGAGATCGAGCGCGACCACGGCCGTCGGCGCCGACGCGAGCGGCGTGGTGCCAGCGCTCGACGCGAGTCCGCCATCTGCCTGCGCCGCGAGCACGGTGAGCATCGAGGTCTCGGCCACGATCACGTCCGCGCGACCGTCGCCGTTCTCGTCACCGAGCGCCACGCCGATGGGCTGGCCCGCGAGGGGATAGCTCACCGCGGGCTCGAGAATGCGCATGACGCCGGTGGTCCCGCTCGAGCCGAACGTGGTGCCGCTGGTGGTGGTGCTGCTGCCAGTCGTCGAGCCGCTTCCGGTGGAGCCCTGCGTGCACCCTGCCCCGGTGCTACCCGAAGAGCTGCCCGTGCTCGTGCTCGCTTCGCCGGGACACGCGCTTCCACCGGGCACGCAGAGATTCACGTTGGCGCAGCAGCTCCAGCCCGGGCCGCAGGGACACGGCCGGCCGGCCTCGTCGAGGAGCTCGGTGCAACCGGCGAGCGCGAGCGTCGCGAGTGCGATGGAGATCGTCGCGCGCATCAGAAGCTCGTGGCCCACGCCACCGACGCGCTCGTTGGCGTGCCGACCAGACTCAACGAGTGATCGCCGTCGCCGTCGGGCCAGAGCAGCAGCGCCACGCCCGCGGTCTCCGCGGCGACGCCGACGCCGCCCAGGATCCACGCGAGCCGGTTGTCGCTCCGGATGCGCGCGTTGGCGTTCGCTGCGTCCGCCTGGGATGCATGCGGCGCGACGGATCGGCGCGCCGACTCGGCCTGGCTCACGGCCACGACCGCAGCCCCACCGCCGACGATGCCCGCACCCACGCTCAACCAGCCCCAGGTGTGCCGGTCGGCAAAAATCGAAGGCTCCTCATTCCGACGGTCGAGCTCGAGCAGGGTCGGCATCGGGCCCACGTCGGCGCGCGAGAACTCGAGCGAGAACAGGAGCGAGAACGCGTCGTGCGCGGCGCCGCGCGTGGCCACCCGCGGCGTGCTCGGCTCGAGCGAGGCCACGGTCACCACGTCCTCCGCCGGCGGAATCGAGAACTCCTGATCCGTGTCCAGGCGCCGCAGGTAGAGCGGTCCCGCGCCCACGGGATGGAGGAGCCGCGTCGTCTGTGACGGGCCATTGTGGAAGTCCGCGAGCCGCACGCCGCGACCGTCCTCGAGCAGGTAGTGCGCGTGCTCCTTGCCCTGGATCTCGATGTGTCGCGACTCCGCCTGGCGCAGGTCCGCGAGCAGATCACTCCCCTTGGGCGGCCGCGCGAACACATCGGGCCGGAACTTGTCGTTGGCGATGGCGCCGTTCGCGCGCTGGATGAACGCCACCATCTCCGGATAGCTCACCCAGCCGTCGCCATCCGCGTCCGCCGCGCCATAGAGGCCGCTGCGCACCTCGTGGCTGAACACGCCCGCTTGAAAGCCCTCCCACTCGTGGCTCTCGCGCGCCGACGACGTGGAGAGCAAGAGGCCCCACTTGTCGTTGCTGGCGAGCTCGGGCGTCTGCGTGAAGTTGCGGAGCGGTCTCCGTGAGCCGCCGGGGCCGCGGCCGTACGCGAGGAAGAACGAGTAGCAGGCGTCGACGATGAGATGCGCGCGGTCGGCGTCGATGGCCTCGAGCACGTCGTGCGCGAGCGTGTGCCCGGTGAGCCGCGCGTCCTCGAGGCTCAGGTATCCGACGTCGCCCTCGACGTTCCCGTGCCCCGCGTACACGAAGTACAGCACCGTGCTCAGCTGCCGCGCCTTGGCTTGAGCGACGTCGGACGCGAGCTGCTTCACCACCTCGTCGAGCTGTTTCCGCGTGGGCTCGCGCGCTTCGGCGGCGGCCTGCGGGTGGAGGCGCTGGGTGTTCTCGTCGAGCCGCGAGAGCAAGTACGTGCGCGCGCCCAGCAGACGAAAGAGATCCTCGTAGCTGGCGGCGTCGTCGTCGGCGTACTGGAGCGTGGGCAGGTTCGGCTCGGCCGCGTGGTTCACGCCAATGATCAGCGCGAACTGGGCGACGTTCGCTTCCGCAGGCGCTGGCTTCTCGGCGCGCGCGGGCGCAGCAGCGAGCAGCAAGGCCACGAGCGCCGCACGCGTCATGGCGCGACCTCGAGGTCCTGCCGCCAGGTCAGCGCGCCAGTCGGACTCGGGACGCCGTCGGGCGCGGCCTGCACGAGCGCCTCGAGCTGCTTCACGTCCATCGGCTGGTCGAGGAAGAGGCCGACCAGGTGAAGCGCGCGGCCGTCGAAGTGCTGGCTCACGGCCTCCGGCAGCTCCTCGAGCGTGAGCGTGGACTTCGCCGCGATGGCGCGCGGCGTCTGCGTCGCATCGGTCCAGCTCGGGTGGAACCAGTACACGTGCTTGTGCTCGTCGACGCCGAAGATCATCAAGTATCGCTTGTCCGCGCGGTTCGCGTACGCGAAGGCCAGCTCGGCGTTGGCGGGGATCGACTTCGCGAGCGGCTCCGACTTCCCCTGCGCGATGCGATAGGCGCGCACCTCCACCGAGGCTGGCGCGTTCCCGCCGCGCGCGCTGAAGCCGTCATCGCTCGGCCGATGCGCAACGTTGACAACGACCAGGAGCGCCGCCGCCGCGGCCAGACCAGCGGGCACCATCACCGGGAGCTGCAGCCAGGACTTCTTGCGGGGCGAGAAGCCAAGGCCGCGCGCGAGACGATCCTGGGCGTTCGGCGCTGCGGGATCGAGCTTGGCCAGCAGCGCCTGCTTCCCGTAGCGCCGCCGACACGCGTCGCACGTGGGCAAGTGCGCGCGCAGCTCGCGCTCCTGGTCGGGATCGATCGCGGCCCGGAAGTGAAGGTCCACCAGGCGTTGCTTCGCGCAGGGCGTGGCGCTCATTCGTCCTCCGCGTTGAGCACGAAGCGGCGCAGCATGGCGCGGATGCGCAGCTCCCGGTACGCCAGCGTGGTGCGACTGATGTTCAGAGCCGCGGCCGCGGCGCGCTGATCGAGCTGGGCCAGGAACCGCTTCTCGAACACGCCCGCCCACGCCATGGGCAGCACCTCGCGCTGAAAGCGCTCCACGAGCCGCTTGGCGTGCAGATCGCCGTCGACGTCGGGCTGATCGTCGATGCGCGCTTCGACCTGCAGCGCAGCCTCCAGCGGCACGTTGCGACCCTGCGCGCGCAGCAGATCGATGGCCTGGTTCTTGGCCAGTGTGCGCAGCCACGCGCTCATCGATCCGCCGGTGAAGCTCTGGCGCAGCTCGGCGCTGGAGAGCACGCGGAAGAAGACCTCGTGGATCACGGTCTCGCGATCGGCCACGCCGAGCATCCCCGCCACCACGCGATCCACGGCGGCGAAGTGCTCGCGGTAGCACGCCTCGAGGACAGACCGGTCGCCAGCATGGAAGCGGGCGAGCCAGGCCTCGTCGTCGCGCGTGACCATCGCGATCTTCGCCAGGAAGCCGGCCGCTGAAAGGGAGCTCTCGACCGCCGCCGACATTACGGAGTTCCTCCCGTGCGCTCAACCGGGCCTCACGCCGCGCTACAGCGGCGCCACCCAGAGGCCGGCCATGCTGGGATCGCTGGAGGCGTCGCGGTTGAAGAAGATGCGCGTGGGCGCGGCGATGGGCGCCCACGACTCACCGGTGACGTCGGAGGCGAGGGTGCGCGTGTTCCCGGCGGCGTCGAGCTCGACCATGACCGACGCGGTGCCGGTGGCATTGGCCTCGAGGAGCACCACGTCGTGGCCCAGCCAGCCGCCGTAGGGGATGGCGGAGACGCCGCTGTTGAACGACTCCAGCTCGGTGCGCCCATCCGCGGTGTACATGCCGAGGTTGGTGCTGGTGACGAGCAACCGCGGCGTCGGCGTGCCCGGCTCGTAGGCGACCTCGTAGCCCGGCAGGTCGGTGGTGAGCCCGCTGGCCAGGTCCACCACGTGCACCATCTGGTCCTCGCCGACCACGGCGACGTGCGCGTCATCGGGGGTGACCACGAAGTTGTCGTTCACGTGCCCCAGCGCCGGGCTCACCAGGCGGAAGTCGCTCTGGAGCGAGCCGATGAAGAGCTGATCGTTGCCATAGTTGGTCTCATCGATGACGTAGACGAACACCAGGTTGCCGTCCGGGCTGAAGCTCACGTTGCCCAGGTACTCGGTGTCGTTCGTGTTCGCTGGGATGCCGTGGATCGACGCGTCTTGCCCGCTGCGCAGGTCGTGAACAGCCACGCCGAAGGTGCCGTCGGCGAACTGCGTCGCATAGGCGAGCCGGCCCGAGTCGCTCGAGAAGACGGGCAGCATGTAGCCGGAGAGCGCCGCCGGGAGGTCCACGCGGTTGCCTCCGTGCGCGTCGACCACGCTGATGGCGGGCGGGCCAGCCATGGGGCCGTGCTCGAACACGAGGTGGTTCCCGTCCGGAGACCACACCGCGTTGCCGCTCGACTCCACCGTGCCGTCCACGATCACGGTGCGCGCGGTGGTGCTCACGTCCTCGACGATCAAGGTCGGGCCAAGGCCGTTGGGCGTGGGCTCGACGATGGCGATCGCGCTCCCGGAAGGGCTGAAGTTGACCTGGTCCTGGCCGACGTTGCCGAGATCGGTCACCGTGCCCGTCGAGAGCGTGGCCGCGAAGGTGTCGCTGCTGGCGGACTCGAAGAAGAAGAAGGTGTCGGTGTTGATCACCGCCATCGCGTAGTCCTCGAACGTGGCGCCCTGGGCAATGAGCTGCACGTTCGAGCCGTCGATATTGGCGATCTTGAGGTTGCCCTCCGAGCCGCACGGGTCCGCGATGTCGTCGACGTACACCACGTGCTGGCCGTCGCCGGTGAACGCCACCGAGTAGAAGTCGACCTGCGTGCCCAGGGTGACCGGCGCGTTGCCGCAGGTGCTCGCCAGGACCACGGTACCCACGTGCGAGTTGTAGCCGCAGCCCTCGCCGCAGTGGGTGACCGTGTAGTCGTGGGTCACAGCGACCACCGACTCCGTTGGCGCCACCGTGAGCACCCAGGCTGCAGCGGGATCGATCAGCGTCGGCCCGCTCGAGGCGGGGACGCACGCGCCGCCCGTGGTCGCCGAGCCGTTGCCGCTCGTGCCGGTGCTGATTCCGCCGAAGCTGCCCGCGCTGGTGGTTCCGCTGATGCCGCCGGAGGTCGTGCTCGTGCTGAAGCCGCCCCCTGTCGTCGTGGTGCTGATGCCGCCGTACGTCGTCGTCGTGCTGAAGCCGCTGCTCGTCGTCGTGCTGTTGATGCCGCCGCTCGTCGTCGTGCCCATGGACGTCGAGCTGGCGGTGTCATCGCCGCCCTCGTGGGCGGGGTGAAAGTCGGTGAGCCCGCAGCCCGCGACGAGGGCGCAGACGAGGATGCTGATCAGGTTGCGGTTCATCGCCTCTCCGACGGTTGAGTGGGGCCGCTTGGGGCCCTGCCCTCGAACGATCGGGGAGGCGCGTTTGGACGAAGGATTCGGCGGGCGCGCGCGGAAAAAAGAAAACCCCCGGGGTTACCGGGGGTTTGTGGAGCGGGAAAAGGGATTTGAACCCTCGACCCTCGCCTTGGCAAGGCGATGCTCTACCGCTGAGCTATTCCCGCATCGAGAGGCGCGCTGCATGCCTTCGAGCGACGGGACTTATCGCGCGAAGGCCCTTGAGGGTCAAGCCCAAAGACGCATTCGCGCGCGGGCCCTGACGGCTCAAGCGCTCGGCCCCTTGGCCAGGGCCTCCCGCTTGGTGACCTCGTCGAGGAAAGCCTTGAAGTAGCCAAACGCGCTGGTCACGCTCGGGACCAGCGAGCCGTAGAGCATCCAGATTCCCGTGCGGTGGAAGTCGACCGGCCAGGTGCCGAACAGAAAGAACATCGGGTACGTGTAGTGGACGATCAGGCTCGACAAGCCCGAGAGCTGCAGGCCCGTCTTCCACTTTCCGCCCTGGCTCGCCGCGATCACCAGGCCCTCGCCGGCGGCGATGGTCCGCAGCCCGGTGACGATGAACTCGCGCGAGAGCAGCACGATCACCGCCCAGCTCGGCGCGCGGCCGAGTCGCACCAGCAGCACCAGCGCGCTCATCACCATGAGCTTGTCCGCCAGCGGGTCCATGAACTTGCCGACGGTGGTGACCTTGTTCAGCTTGCGCGCCAGAAAGCCGTCGAGCGCGTCCATGCCGGCGGCCACCGCGAAGGTGATGGCCGCGAGCATCGAGTCGAAGGGATCGCCCTGGTAGATCCAGTACGAGAAGAGCGGGATGAGCAGCACCCGCGCCATGGTGATGTAGTTGGGGACGTTCAGAAACTCCTGGCGCAGCGACATGCGCCGGAGCTTCCGCTCCTCGCGGGACAGCTTGGGCTTCTTCTTTCTGCGGCCCTTCTTACCCGTCGGCGGCTCCGGCCCATCGGGCGGCGGCGCGGCGGGCGGCTTGTCATCCGGGGCGGCCATGCGGGGGAGTCTGCTCCGCCAGGCTCAGCAGCGCAAACCCTTCTCCAGTGAGCTCCACGGCGAGCTTGGCCGGCTCGCCGTCCTCGGGCAGCGGCGCGATGAGCTTGGGCGTGAGCGAGCCCAGCCAGCCCACGAGCTGATCCACGCTCACCAGCGTCGGGCCCACGGGCGAGACAGCGATGGAGCGCAGCGGCCCATTCATCGCGAGCAGCACCTTGCCGTGGCCACGCAGGTGCACCAGGTGCAGGTCCGGCGCGCTCTTGCCCGGGAGCCGCCCGTTCTCGAAGGTCAGCGCCTCCTCGAACGCGAAGACCGCTTCCTCCACGAAGTACGCGGCCGCCTCGCCGAGCTCCAGGGGCAGGAAGTGCTTGCCCTCGGTGGCCACGAGGATGAGGCCCTCGCCGCTCGCGCGCGCGAAGCGACGCACACCGCGTCCAAAGGGCTTGTCCGTGGCCCGCCCGCGGAAGCGCTTCATCTCCGGCACCACGCCCACCGAGCCCGAGAGCGCCACCAGCGGCTCGAGTCGAGTGAGCACCTCGCCCGCCACACGGATGGCAGCCACCTCGCCGCGGACATCGAACGGGCTCTGCGGCACGGCGTCGATGCGGACCGAGGCCACCAGCTCCGTCACCGCGAGCTGGCCGTGGAGCATGACGCGACCGCGCGGATCCTGCGTCGCGGGGCGCGCCACCACGGCGCCCGCAGGCGTCGTCACCGGACGCTGAGGCGCCGCGACCTCCAGCTCGGCCTCGGCGTCGGTCTCGATCTCGTGGAAGCCGTTGCGGCCATTCGCGCTCGTGGTCGGGCGCGCAGGCGGCGGCTCGGGCGCGTGGTGCGGATGGCTGCGCCCGTGCTCGGCGATGGAGCGATCCATCTTCTCCACCATGGCCACCGAGCCCGCGGCGATGAACGCCTCACGCGCGGCCACGTACTCGCCGGCCTGCGCCAGCGCCAGCCCGAGGTAGTTGTGCGCCTTCTTGTGCTCGGGCGCGAGGTCCACGCCGGCCTGGAACTCGCGAATCGCGAGCGGCACGTTGGCCATCTTCAAGTACACCAGGCCCAGGTTCACCCGCAGCGTCGGCTCGACCGGGTTCTCGCGGACGAGCAGCTCGTAGAGCTCCGCGGCGCGATCGAGGTGGCCGAGCTTGAAGCAGGCCATGCCCAGCAGGCTCTGCAGCTTCTGGTTCTTGGGCTGCGCGGAGATGGCGCGCTCGAGCACCACCCGCGCGCCGTCGAGGTCGTTGGCAGAGAGCAGCTCGTTGGCCTGCGCCAGCAGCGGCGCGACCTCGTCGTCGCTCACGGCGATGGACCTGGGGGAGTAGGCCATGGATTCCGTCGTTGCCTAGCGCGAGATGATGGCGTCGATCCCCGCGGGAACCGCCTCGCCCTTGTAGTGATAGTAGAGCCGCAGCACCTTGCGGACGTAGTCCTGCGTCTCCGGAATCTGGGGCACGCCCCCCGCCGCCTTCACCGCGTTCGGGCCGGCGTTGTACGCGGCCACCACCCGGACCATGTCGCCGTCGAAGGCGTTGGTGAGCTCGCGCAGGTAGCGCACGCCGCCCATGATGTTGTCGCGCGGGTCGTGGATGTCGCTCACCGCCACGTGGTCGCCGGTGTCGGGCATCAGCTGCATCAGGCCGATGGCGCCCTTCTCGCTCATGGCCTGCGGATCGAAGTTGCTCTCCGCGTTCATGATCGCGCGCACCAGCGCGGGCGGCATGCTCCACTTCGAGCAGGCCTCCTTGATGTACGGGTCGTACTTGGCGGTCTGATCGTTCGGGATGAATTCCGTGGGCGCGCTCGACCCGGGCGCGAGCTTCTGCAGCTGCGCGTCGGCGGAGCGCGGCTTGCTGTGCCCGGAGAACGACGTCGAGCTGCCGTGCCTGCCGCACCTCACGCCGAGGTTGGTCCAGGTCTCGTTGCCGTCGGCGTCGACGATGCGACGAATGCAGTCGCTGGCCTCTGCGGTGGAGGCAACGAGGGCCAGGGACAGGCCGACGACGAGTGTGGAAATCCGCGTCCACATGGGCATTTCTACCCTACCAGGGCCCCCGACGACGGCTCAAGAAACCGGCCGACACCCGCGACGCCCAAAGAACAGGCTAGGCGTCGCGGCTTCCCGGCGCACGGCCGCTCACGGACGAGGAACAGCGAACGAGCGCTCGCCCTTCCGCTCTCCCGCGCGGAGCTCCACGGCGCCCATGGGCGCGCTTGGCAGCGCGAGCTCGACCTCGCTTCCCTCGCCCAGCGGCAGTACGGCTACGCGATCGGTCCGAAGAACCTGGCCCGCATCGTCCAGCCAGCGCGCGTCGACGTGCGCGCTGTGGACACCCACTTCGTGCGAGAGCCGAACGGGCGAGCGCCACCGCGACGATCCATCGGGCAGGAGCGCGAGGAAGCGATAGTCCCGCTGCCGGCCACGCGCGCGCGGCGCTGCGCCGTGCACCGCGAGCAGTCGGTCGAAGATCGCGTTGTACGTGTAGTCGCTGCTCCAGGTGGGATCGCAGTAGCCCATGAAGTCGCTCTCGTCGTCGGGCGAGATGAACTGGCCGCTGCGCGCGTCGTAGCCCCAGACGCCGGTGCCGCCGCCCGCGTACGGGAAGTCGGGATCGGGGCTGCCTGCAGAGCACGGCGCGTGGTAGCGGCCGAGCTCGTGACCGACCTCGTGCGCGAGCGTCCATGCGGAGTCATCGCCGCCCCACCCCTGGCCGGCGCCGACGCGGAGATCGTCGTCGCTCGGGTCATCGACGACGTAGCTCTGGCCGGTGACGCACGAGCCGCCGCAGTAGTCGTCGAACGTGTCATCCGGCTCGACGAGCCCGTAGTAGTACGCCTTGGCATCCGCGCCGTCGGTCTGGCGCAGCGCCTGGAGCTGGCTGTTCACGTCGCCGAAGTCGATGTTGCCCGTGAAGGTGAGCCCGCCCGAGTACGGCAGCGGCGCGTGCACGGCGAGATCGACCTCCAC
This sequence comes from Deltaproteobacteria bacterium, assembly GCA_018266075.1. GTDB lineage: Bacteria > Myxococcota > Myxococcia > Myxococcales > SZAS-1 > SZAS-1. The sequence goes on from JAFEBB010000043.1 coordinate 22,046, forward strand.
CAGCGGATAGAGCGCTCGTAACAAATTCGTTATGCGCGCGAGCTGGTCGGGGCTGGTGTCGGGCAAGCGGCCGGAGCCGTCTCCGTTCCATTGGATGGGCACGAGGGTGATCTGGATTCCGCCCGAGTCGCTGCGCGCGCCGAGCGGCGCCAGGGTTCCATCGGCGGGCACGCGCGCGGGCGAGGGCTGCCCATCGGCGACGGCGAGCGCGTTCGCGTCGAGGATTCGCGCGGACCAACTCGTTTGCTCCGCGATTGCGTCGGCAGGCACGTTGAAGACGAAGAACGAGCTCGGGTTCGAGTCGTCCGATGCGCGCGACACGAGCAAGTGCGTCGAGAACACCTGCGAATCGACGACGAGCTCGCAGGTGAGCTGGCGTGCCACGAACCCGGCGCTCGGTGTCACGCCGACGCGCACCAAGGCTGCGCGATTCGCGACCACCGGCGACTTCGTGCGCGCCACGGCCGCGCCGTTGCTGGCGATGCTGACCTTAACCGATTGGTAAAGTGAGACTTCGCCGATGGCGACGTCCGTCGCGAGATGCGGCGAGGTGTCGAACTGCCCGGCGTCGACAGGCCCCGCATCGACGCCCTGCCCGGCGTCGACGTGCGCGCCGCCGTCGACAACCGCTGGACCGTTTCTTTGGACCGAGCCCGTCTCACTGCCGCAACCGGCGGCCACAACCAGCAGAATCGCGAGTGGGCGCATCGTCACCGCTCACCTCGGGCGCATCATTGTCGGCGCGGGCGAGCGGAGGTTGCGTGCGCGTTGGCTGGCCGCGCGCGCCTCAACCGACTAGAACTTGCCCATGGTCGAACGCACGGACTTCCTCGTTCTGGGCAACGGCGTCGCCGGGCTCTCGTTTGCCCTCAAGGCCGCCAAGCTGGGCACGGTGACGGTGCTCGCGAAGAGCCGCCGCACCGAAGCGAACACGGCGTACGCGCAAGGCGGCATCGCCGGCGTGCTCTCGCCCGAAGACAGCTTCGATGAGCACATCCGCGACACGCTCGAGGCCGGCGCCGGGCTCTGCAATCCCGCCGCGGTGGAGCTCGTCGTCCGCCGCGGGCCGGACGCGATCAAGGAGCTGGCGCAGCTCGGCGCCGAGTTCGACGTGCGCGATGGCGACGGCGGCCTCGACCTCACCCGTGAAGGCGGCCACTCGCACCGCCGCATCGTGCACGCCGGCGACATCACCGGCCGCGAAGTGGAGCGCGCGCTGCTCGCGGCCTGCGACGCGGAGAAGAACATCCGCATCCTCGAGGAGCATACGGCGATCGACCTCATCGTCGACCGCTCGGCGCGCGGCGACGGCGGACGCTGCCTCGGCGCTTACGTACTCCAGGGCGACCGCATCGACACCTACCTCGGCAAGATCACCGTCCTGGCCACGGGCGGCGCGGGCAAGGTGTACCTGTACACGACGAACCCGGATGTAGCGTCGGGCGACGGCGTGGCGATGGCGTACCGCGCGGGCGCCGAGATCGCGAACATGGAGTTTTATCAATTCCATCCCACGTGCCTGTACAGCCCCGCAGCGAAGAGCTTCCTCATCAGCGAGGCGCTGCGCGGTGAGGGCGGCATCCTGCGGCTCAAGAGCGGCGAGGCCTTCATGGTCCGCTACGACCCGCGCCGTGAGCTGGCCACGCGCGATGTGGTCGCGCGCGCGATCGACAGCGAGCTCAAGCGCACCGGCGATGACTGCGTCTACCTCGACATGACGCACCTGGGCCGCGCGTTCTTGATGCAGCGCTTCCCCAACATCTACGCCACCTGCAAGGAGTTCGGCATCGACATGGCCGTGGTGCCGATCCCGGTGGTGCCCGCGGCGCACTTCCAGTGCGGCGGCGTACGCACCGGCCTCGACGCGCAGTCCACCGTGCCCAACCTGCTCGCGATTGGTGAAGTCGCGTGCACCGGCTTGCACGGCGCGAATCGACTCGCGTCGAACTCGCTGCTCGAGGGCCTGGTGATGGGCGGCGTGGCGGCGGAGACGAGCAAGAAGCTGCTCGCCGGGTACGTGGCTCCCAAGGACACGCCGCCCGCGTGGGACTCGGGCAAGGCCGTGGAGCCGAACGAAGCGGTCGTGGTCAGCCAGAACTGGGACGAGATCCGCCGCACGATGTGGAACTACGTGGGCATCGTGCGCACCGACAAGCGCCTGCAGCGCGCGCGTCGCCGGCTCGAGGTGCTGCGCGAAGAGATCCGCGACTACTACTGGCAGTTCAAGGTCACGCGCGACGTGATCGAGCTGCGCAACCTGGCCGACGTGGCCTGGCTGATCATCGAGTGCGCCAGCCGTCGCAAGGAGAGCCGCGGCCTGCACTTCACCCTCGACTACCCGAACCGCGACGATCACAACGGCAAGGTCGAGACCGTGATTCGCCGATAGCTCAGCCGCAGCGCCAGTGACCCGGGTGCCAGTTGCCGTACGGGCCGTAGTGGCCGGGGATCCACGTCCAGTACGGGCAGTAGTACGGCGGCGGCGGCGGGCGCTGCTCACGCACGGCCACCACGCAGCCCGTGGTTCCCACGATGGCGGCCCCGAGCGCGAAGATGGCGAAGATGCGGTGCATGGTGGCCTCCAACCGGCGCACGTCGATTTGACGACGCTCGGGCGCCTGGATTCAACCGCGATTTAGCCCGCGCGACGCTGCTCGGCGCTCACAGGACGCTTCAGAGAAACCTTGGCCCCGCCCGGTCCCTCGAGCAGCAGCCGCAGGTGGTACGCGAGCTGCGCGAGCACGCCTTGCAAGAGCTCCGGCCGGTCGGCGACGAGGTCGAGGAACTCCTGCCGCGAGATGGCGAGCAGGTGCAGGTCGTTCGCGGCGAGCGCGTCGGCCGGTCGCGGCGCGCCGTCGAGCAGCGAGACCTCGCCAAAGCTGTCCTTGGACCCGAGCCGGAAGTGCTCGTGGCCCTCGCTCACGATGCGCACCTCGCCGGACAAGATGATGAAGAGCCGATCGCCCGGGTCGCCCTTCTTGAACACCGGCGCGCCCGCGGGCACGCGCAGCTCGCGCGCGATGGCCGCCAGCGCCGCCAGGTCATCCACACCCGAGCCGGCGAAGAGCTCCACGCCCTCCAGCAGGAACATGGTCTCCACGACTTGCTCACTCATCGCGTCCTCCGAAGCTTCGACCTTCACTCCCAGTGAAACCGCCGCGTGCCGCGCCACGCCCGCGAGCACGGGATCCTTGGAGCTGCAGAGCTCGCGAATGCGCTCGGGCGCGCGCTCTGCCGAGCCAGGTGTCGCGTGGCGATGGTACGCATCGATGAGCAGCGCCATCCGCCGCCGCAGCCGCGCATCCGGCAGCACGTTCTCCACCAGCTCCGCCGCGAACGCGCGCTCCGACGGCCCGCCTCGACGCAGCCGGTGGTGCGCGTCCATCGCGGGATCGTGCGGCGCCAGCAGCGCCACCAGCCGGAACGCGACCTCGAGGCTCTGATCGAGCCGGTCGGCGATGGCGCGCACCAGCAAGCTCTTCTCGGGAAGCGCGGCGCGCAGGTCCGCGAGCGCGGGCGCATAGTGCGCGTAGGCGTCGAGGCGGCGGCCGATGGCGTCCTTCACCCAGTCGGTGTCGAGCGCGAGCCGGGGATTCGCGCGCCGCATGCCCGAGAGCGCGAGTCCGATGCGGTGCCGCAACAGCGCCAGGTCGTCGATGTTCGAGTGCAGGAGCGCGTTCGCGGCCGCGCTCGTGCCCACCTCGCGCAGCACGCGCGGGAGCTCGAGGCGAACGGGCAGCGGCAAGTCGCGATCGTTGAGCGCCTTCTCGAGCAGTGGCAGCACCGCGTCGCCGAGCGAAGCCAGCGCCATGCGCGCCGCCACGCGATCGCCGCGCGGCCCGAGTCGCGCGAGCAGCTGCGGCGCGAGCTCCACGAGCTCGAGCTTCGCCACCGACGCGTACGCGAGGTGACGAACGCTCGGCTCGGGATCGTCGACGAGGCGCTTCAGGTGCGCGAAGGCGCTGCCCGCATCGAGCGAGCCCAGCGCGAAGGCGAGCTCCCGTCGCTCGGCATCGCTCGCCTCCGGACGCGACATGACCTCCAGCGCCGCCTGCGCTGCCGCGCGCGACGGCGGATGAAACCAGAGCGCAGCGATGGCCGCACCGCGCGTGCCCGGATCCTCGTGCTGCAGCAGCGGCTCGACCTCGCTCGCGAGCTCGCCCGCCGCGAGCTGCGCCAGCGCGCGAACGGCCTGGCCTCGCACGCGCCGCTTGTCCGAGTGCATGAGCGAGCGCACCGGCGCGACGAGCTCCGTGCGACCCAGCGCGCCGGCGAGCTCCAGCGCGCGCAGCTGCACCCGCTCCGAAGCGTGTCCAAGCAGCGGCGCGAGCGCATCGGCGGGCAGCTCTTCGGGCACCTCTTGCAAGAGCGTCAGCGACGTGAGCACCACGCCCGCGCTCGGTGACCTCAGCGCGTCGCGGAGCACCTTGCGACCTTGCGCATCGAGCGCGATCTCCGCGTCCCAGTGTGCGCGCGCGAGCCGCGCCGAGAGCTCGTTCACGTACACGCGCTGCAGCCGCGAGAGCAGCGCGACCAGCAGCGCGCCGACAGCCAAAGCAAGCGCAGGAATGAGCGGCCCCACGCGCGCGCCCGCGAGGAGCAGCGCGAGCCCGCCAAGACCGAGTCCGCCCTTCTTCACCAGGCCGTCGATCGCGGCGCGCGCGCTCGAGCGTCGATCATCCGGCATCGGTCCATAGAGGAGCTGCACCGCGAGCGGCGTCAACGACAAGCTTCCTGCGGCCTCGGCGACCTTGAGCGCGACCACGGGCCACAGGCCGTGAAACAGCAGCGACATCCCCGCGAGCACCGCGCAGATCGCGGGCACCATGCCCAGGTAGTGAAAGAGCCCGAGCCGATCGAGCAGCGGTCGCGCGAGCACGAGCTGGAACGCGGCGGCGATGAGCCCGACCCAGACGTTGATCGCGCCAAAGAGCGACGCGAGCTGCCGCTCGTCCATCACCTCGCCGGCGCGCGCGCGAAAGAGAAAGTCCACGCACACCGTGAGCACGCTCGCGAGCCCCACGAAGACCGCCACGCGCTGCACGAGCACGTCGTGTCCGAGCACCTTCCAGGGAAGCGCCGGCGCGCGCTGGCCGCGGCTCTTGCGCGGGCCCTTGCTGTCCATCCAGATGCCCAGCGGCGCGCAGCCGCACGCGAGCACGCCCGCGAGCGCCGCCAGCGGGACCGGGCCGAAGCTTCGCGCCAGGCTCTGCGCCAGTCCGCCGCCGAGCACCGAGCCCACCATCGACGCCGCCGCGAACGCCGCGAACAGCCGCCGCGACGCGCGGACGTCGAAGAGCTCGCCCGCGCGCGCCCAGAAGCGCACCTGGTTCAAGGTCGCGAACGCGTCGCCCGCGAGGTAGAGCCCGAGCACACCGAGCACCGAGCCCAGCGCCGACGCGCCCGCGAGCGCGAGGATCGCCGCGCCCCAGAGCGCCATCTCGCGTCCCGGCGCCCTGCCCTCCTGCGGCACCACGCCAGCGGCGAGCGCGGTTGCGAACGCGGAGGCGATGTACAGTGCCGGCAGCGACGCCGAGCTCGCGCGCGACACGACGAGCGCCGCGGCCACGCTCTTGAGCAGCGCCACCGCGCCCACGAACGCCACCTGGAACAGCGCCGCGGGAACGGCCTTGCGGCCCTCCTCGTCGGTCAGCCCCAGCAGCGGCGCGAGGGTGGTCACCTACCGCGCGCTCGCCGTCGAGCTCGCGGGCGTCGTCACCTTGGGCCCGGGCGCGGGGAACTCCAGCTTGGCGTGCCCGAGCGCCGAGTCGAGCTTGAAGGTCACGGTCTTCTCGCCCGGCGGAATGACGGGCTGGCCGTTGGGCAGCGTGGACGGGAACACCATGCGGTACCCGACCCAGAAGTCGCCCAGGTAGAAGTAGATGCCGCGCAGGTTGTCGTCCGGCTTGCTGATGCGATCGATGAGGATGGGTGTCACCTCGCCGGTGCTGGTCGAGAGCGAGATTCGCCAGATCGAGTTCGCCGTGCCGAAGTCGTTCACCTTGCGCACGGCGGTGGAGACGCCCATGAAGAAGTCGATGCCCTTCGACGCATCCGCCAGGTCGCGCGCCATCACCGCCTGGGCCTCGGCGGCGGGCAGCCCGAGGAACGACGACATGCGCTCCGAGCGGACCTGCACGAACTCCGGCGTCTCGAAGGTCGCGGCCATGAACATGCGCGTGTCGAAGCCGTCGTAGATCTCGGCGTGGCGCGTGTAGCGATCGAAGACCTCGTGGTACTGCAGCTCCTTCTGGTTGTCGGGCGCGTGCGGCGGCGCCTCGCCCACGCGGGGCGGCACCGAGCTGCATGCGGCCACGAGCGCCACCATCGCCAGCAGCACGCGACGCATCAGCTGCCCTCCGGGATGAAGTCGCGCCGGGTGAAGAGCGTGTAGAGCTTCTGGCCCGCGGCCTCGACGGCCTCCCGACCACCGTCGAGTCGATCCACCAGCGCGAACGCGCCGCGGACCCGGAGCCCTTCGGCCTGAACGCGCTCGATGGCCTTGAGCGTCGACGCGCCCGTGGTCACCACGTCCTCGAGCACCGCCACCGGCGCGCCGTCGGCGAACTGCGTCCGCCCCTCCATCCACTGGCCGGTGCCGTGGCCCTTGGGCTCCTTGCGCACGATGAACGCCGCCAGCGGCTGCCCGGCGAGGTAGCTGGAGAGGCTCACCGCCGACGCGAGCGGATCCGCGCCGAGCGTCAAGCCGCCGGCGCCCACGACATCCGGAGCGTGCTCGCGGATGAGCGCGCAGAAGAGCCGACCGATGAGGAAGTGGCCTTCGGCGGTGAGCGAGGTCTGCTTGCAGTCGATGTAGAAATCGCTCTCCTTGCCGCTGGAGAGCACCACCTTGCGGCGCGCGAACGACAGCGTGCGCAAGAGCTCGAGCAAGCGGGCGCGGTCGCGGGCCAGCGCCTCGTTCTGCGGCATGATTGCTCCCTCCACCCCGCCGTCGCGGCCCCGAATCTACCGCAGCCGCGAGAGGTACGCGTGCAGCTCGCCGTAATACCGGAGCTGCTCCAGCAGCGCGCCGCGCTGGGGCCCATCGAGCTGGGCCCAGAGCTCCGTCACCAGCGACAGGTCCGCGCTGATTCCCACCAGCCGCTGCTCGAGGTCCTCCGCGAGCTCGTCGAGGTCCACCTCTTCGGCGGCGCTGGCGTTGGGATCCTCGGGCTCGAGATCGCTCCCCGGCACGGTGATGGCGGCGTCGATGAGCCCGCGCGTCATGGGCGTGAGCTGGCCGTTCTGCTCCAGCTTCTGCCGCGCGACGTCGATCTCCTCCGGCGTCAGGCTGCGGTTCTCGAGGGCCTGCGCGAGCGCGAAGATCCACGCGTCGGAGTCCGAGAGGCCCACGTGCACCCGCGCGAGCACGCTGCCGCGCTGCAGGAACTTGAGGGCCGCGAGTCGACGAAATCCGGCGATGACCTGGAAGCTCCCGCCGCGCGGGCGAACGTCGATCGGGAAAAGCTGTCCCACGCGCGCGAGCGACGTCGCCAGGCCGGCCACGTCGCCGACTTCGCGAAGCTGGAAGAGGTCGTCGGGCTCGATGGCGTCGATGGCGATGGACGTCGGCGGGATCAGCGCGGGCCGCTCCGGTCCACGCACGGCGGCCATCTTCACGCGCTTCGAGGGCGGACGCGCAGGCGTCGGCTTCGGCTCCTCGACGGCCTTCTCCGGCTCGAGCGGCGTGTCGTTGCTCGGCGGCTCGGGTGGCGGCTCGGCAGCCTGGACGCTCGCCGGAACCTCGCCCACGGGCGCCTGCGCAGCCGGCGCTTCCATCGGCGCGACGGCAGGCGCATCGGCCGAGAGCCCGGCCTCAGGCTCGCGGACGTCGTCCGGGAAAGGGTGCGCGTCGCTCATGGCCGGGCGGTTATAGGCTGCACCGGAGAGAAGATCGAGCGTCGCTTCGCCGCCCGCTCACCTGCCTGGGCCGACGCTCGGGACGGCGCTCAGCCCAACGGGCAACGGGTCGTTCGGCCCCAGGGCTTCATCGCCCACGTGCAGCCCGAGCGACGCCGCCAGCGGCACCGCCAGGAACTGGCCCGCGAGGATCACGAGCACGCCGACCACGGGCGACGCCAGCGTGAGCGCCACGCCCAGCAGCAGCTCGACACCTTCTGCCGCGAATCCGAAGCCGATCGACTTGGCCACGCTCCCCGCGCGCGGCGTGTTGCCAAACCACGCTTCGGCGCCCGCGACCACCAGCGGCTCCAACACGTACCAGCTGAGAAACCACACCAGCGCGGGGCCGGTAGCGTCGCGGCAAAAAACGCCCCCGCAGCTGGCCAGGAGCAAGACGCCAGCCACCGTCGATCCCACGGTCACCCCGAACGCGCCCAGGATGCCAATGCCCACTTCGCCGCCAGCGAAGGCGTTCTTGTTCACATCAACCAGATGCAGGTCGCGCGGCGGCGTCGCGATGACCAGCGGCTCGGCTGGCGTCACCGGCGCAGCGGCGGGCGACACATCTGGCGGCGGGGCGTAAGGCGCGGGCGGCGGCTCCGACGTCGGCGGCTCGCTGGGCATCACCGGCGCCGGCGGCGCGAGCGGCGCCTGGGCCAACATCAGCCGCTTCTCGAGCAGGTGCAGCGTGAGCGCCGCGACGAGGGCGAGCATCGCTCGATGCTAGCGCACGCGCGGTGCGGCCGAGAGCGCCGCGTCAAAGCGCGGCCGCAGCTTCTTCCAGGTGTCGTCGAGGTGCTCGATCATCACCTTCGTCGAGCCGAGCACGGGCATGAAGTTGGTGTCCCCGCCCCAGCGCGGCACCACGTGGTGGTGGATGTGTCCCGCGATCCCCGCGCCCGACACCGCGCCGATGTTCATGCCCACGTTGAAGCCCTGCGGCTTGTACTCCGCGCGCAAGAGGTTCACCGAGAGCTGCAGCAGCACGTGCAGGTCGAGCAGCTCGTCTTGATCCAGCGCGGTGAAGTCGTCGGTGTGGCGCCGGGGGATCACCATCAGGTGCCCATTGTTGTACGGGTACTTGTTGAGGATGGCGAAGCTGCGCTCGGTGCGGCCGAGGATGAGGTTCTGCGCGTCTTTGTCCTCTGCGGGGAAGGTGCAGAAGATGCAGTCGCTGCGCTTCTCGGCGTTGATGAACTCGCCGCGCCACGGCGCCCAGAGGTTCTCCACGGCTACTCCGCCTTGCCCGCGGGGAACGGCATCATCAGCACCGGGCCAAAAGTCGGCTGAACAGGCGCGATCTCGCCCTTGAGCCCGTCGGCCAGGCCGTGCGCGAGCGAGTCGGCGCCGTCCTTCATCAGCTCGTGGAAGAGGCCCTTCTCCTCCTCGGCCGGGTAGATGAGGTGCGGCTCGCCCTCGAGCTTGCCCAGCGACATCGCCGCGTCGATGGCATCGGAGAAGCCACCGAGCTCATCGACCAGGCCGGCCTCCTTGGCCTGAATGCCAGTGAGCACGCGGCCGTCGGCGATGGGGAGCACCTTCTCCTTGGGCAGCTTGCGGCCATCGGCCACCGCGCCCACGAACTGCTCGTAGATGTTGGCGATGATGGACTTGAAGTACGCCTCGTCGTCGGCGTTGGGCTCGCGGAAGGGGTTGCCCGAGTCCTTGAGCTTGCCGCTCTTGTAGGTGGTCATCTTGAAGTGCGCCCAGTCGGCCACGCCGGTGAGGTTGGGCAGCTCGGTGATGACGCCGATGCTCGCGGTGAGCGTGCCCGGCTCGGCGAAGATCTTCGTGGCGCCGCAGGAGATGTAGTAGCCGCCCGAAGCCGCCAGGTTGCCCATCGACACGACGACGGGCTTGCCCTTCTTCATCGCGCGCTGCACCTCGTCGTGCAGCTCCTGGCTCGGGGCGACGGCGCCGCCGGGCGAGTCCACGCGCATGATGATGGCCTTGATGTTGTCGTCCTTCTCGAACTTGCGCAGCTGCTTCACCGGCTTGTCGAGGTTGCCGATCTGGCCCTTCACCTCGATGACGCCGATGCCGGGCTTGCCCCACGACGAGCCGTTGTCCTCGCTGCCGCCCTTGACGGCCACGTAGGCCAGCCCGAGGAAGCCGAAGAGGGCCACGAAGAGCCCGCCGAAGATGATCACCAGCACCCACGTGCCGCGCTTTTCCATGACCCACCTCACGCCAAACGGGCGCCATCAACGCCCAAGCGGGCGTCGCGGGTCAAGGAATACGCGGTGCAGGTCGCGCCGTCACCGAATTGAGGCGGATTTCGACGTCAGCCCGCGCGCGCGACGTCGTCGTGGCCGCTGGGCGCGAGCAGCGCCTCCTGGCAAATCCGCGCGAGCAGCGCCTCGTGACCGCCGAGGCCCATCTTGCGGTACACGCGCTTGCGGCGCACGCGCACGGTCTCCGGCGAGAGGCCGAGCTCACGCGCCGAGTCCTTGATGGCCAGGCCGCGCGCGAGGTGCCGCAGCTCCTTGTGCTCCGAGGCCGAGAGCCCGTAGCGCCGCACGAGGCGGTCAATGAGGTGCTCCAGCCGCGTGCCCGGCGCGAGCCGCGCGGTCACGATGGCGAGCCCGCCGCCCATGTCCGCGGTGTGGATCTCGTAGCCATCCGCGGGATGCGTGGCCGAGAGCAGCCACTGCGCCTGCGCCGCCGCGCCCACCACGCCCGCACGCGCGAGCAGCGCCTCGAGCTCCGGGTTCGCATAGGCCAGCTCACCGGGATCGGTCTTCAGTACCCCCAACGGGAGCCCAGCCGCACGCCCCGCAGCCTCGAGGAGTTTGGTACCAGGAACCTGCATGAAGTCCGGACGACCCGTCATGAAATGACCCCACGGTGTGTGGCTTTAGTCTGCGCAGCGTGCATCGATGTGCCCCTGAGCGTCAAGCGCACGACATTGGAATTTGGACACTCTTCCTGAAATTCGCGGCGGTGAAAAGCGCCAGGGCGAATTCAGGGAAAGCGACTGCAGCTTGAATGTCGAGGTAGAAGGAAGCTGGAGGCGCCGGCCGGATTCGAACCGGCGAATACGGGTTTTGCAGACCCGGGTCTTACCACTTGACGACGGCGCCGCTCCCAGACCTTCGTGAAACGCGCGCACCCTACGCGCGAGGGGTGTGTCCGTCAAGCAACCCGGAGCGTGAAATCGGGCGTCACTGCCCGTGCGCGAAGAAGCGCACCGGCTGCCCGCGGAAGCCCTGCAGCACCGTGCCCGGATCGAGCGCGTAGCCCTCGGTGACCATCACAACCGTGGGGTTCGCCGCGTTCGACGCCTCGTCGGGACAGACGATGGCCGCGAGCAGATTCGTATTCGGCCCCAGCCCGAGGACCACCGCAGGCCGGCCGTCGTTGGCGGCGATTTGAGCGAGCCCGCCGGTGACCTCGCGCCAGCCCTGGGGACGCCCGCCCTGGAGGCTCACGAACCACTCCACCAAACGCATCGGCGGGAGATCGGGCACCGGCGTTCCCGTCCGCGCGAGGATGTCCCGCACCAGCAAGAGCGAGTGGTCCAGGGTGGGCGGGTACTTGGGGTTCGCGAGGACGTTGAAGCTCTGGATGAGCGCCTTGAGCCGCTGCCCGCGCTCGCCCACGAAGCTCTTCCACGCCGAGCCCATGTTCGACGGCGAGTCTTCGAAGCCGTCGGCGGCGCGGCGCGCCTGGTAGCGCTTGAAGGCCTGCGCTTTCTGCTGCGCGGGGTCGAGGCGACCCTTCTTGCCGGGCGGAGCCATCACCCGCAGGTCTATCACGAGATGCGCGACCGCCACCCGCAGCCGAGCACGCCCGAGTCAACGCACCGCGCGAACTTCGGCGAGATATGAGGTGTTGGGATGCGTGCGCGGCCGGGGTAGTATCGCCGCGCCGTTTGTCCGCCCGCCTCCGCGACCAGGTGACCCCGTGGCGAAGACCGTGACCGCCCTCATCGTCGACGACGACCGCGCCATGCAGCGGCTCCTCGCCGACGCGCTGACCCACGAGGGCTTCAGCGTCTGCGTCGAGAAGGACGGCGAGTGGGCGCTCAAGACCTTCGCCAAGCGCAGCATCCAGGTGGTCATCCTCGACATCCTCTTGCCCGCGGTGAACGGCTACGAGGTCGCGCGCAAGATGCGGCAGCTGCCCAAGGGGCAGAACGTCCCCCTCATCTTCATCTCTGGCGTGTACCGCGCCCCCGGGCAGCGCAAAGACGCCATCGAGAAGTACCGAGCCGTCGAGTTCCTGGAGAAGCCGTTCAAGCTCCCCGCTCTGCGCGAGGCGCTCAAGAAGGCCCTCGGCGACAGCTACCCTGACGCCAAGGCCGCCCAGGCCGAGCGCGACCGCATTGAGAAGAGCGACCCGGGCATCTACGCCGATCGCTCCGCCGCCGAAGAGGCGAAGGCCGTGGAGGAGGAGTCGCGCCAGAAGCCGGCCAACGAGCTCTCCGCGCTGCGCGGCAACCTCTCGAGCAAGTCGTTCCCCGAGCTGCTCTCGGAGATCTACCGCTGGCGCGCCGACGGGGCGCTGCTGCTCCGGCACGACAAGGTCAAGAAGATCATCTACTTCCGCCAGGGCATTCCCTACTCGGTGAAGAGCAACCTGCTCTCCGAGTGCCTCGGCAAGATCCTCGTGAAGGAGAAGATGATCAGCGAGGCCGAGTGCGAGGAGAGCCTCAAGCGGATGAAGAGCAGCAAGCGCCAGCAGGGCACGGTGCTCATCGAGATGGGCTGCATCAGCCCGCCGAACTTGCAGTACGCGCTCAACCTCCAGCTGCAGGCCAAGCTCTTCGACATCTTCTCCTGGCAGGACGGCGACTTTCAGTTCAACACCAAGGCCGAGCTCCCGCCCGAGGCCACCGGCCTGGAGATGACGACGTCCGCGATCATCTACGAGGGCCTCAAGCGGCACTGGGAGCTCGACGCCATCCACATGGCGATGGAGCCGTTCCAGGGCAAGTTCGTGCACCCCGCGCCCGACCCGCTGTACCGCTTCCAGGACGCCGGCCTCGACGAAGAGGAAGTCGCCCTGCTCGGCGCCTGCGACGGCCGCAAGACGGTAAAGACCCTCGCCGCGCTGGCCATCCTGCCGCCCATCGAGACCATGCGCCTGCTGCTGGCGATGAAGTTCTCGCAGATGGTGGAGTTCCGTGACGAGGCGTCGGCCGCGCCCGAGCGCGCCATTCCCGCCCCTTCCAAGTCGCACGTGCCCTGGGACACCGAGCAGGAATCGGTGCGCAACACGGCCTTGAACGACACGGACGACGACGAGCAGACGCCGCCGCCCGCCCCGCCCGCCGAGCCGCCGCCGGATGTCTTCGCCAACGCCACCCGCCGCGGCCTGGGTGACGACGACGACGCGGGCGAGGCCACGGTCGTAGACCGCAAGGCGTACGTCCCCGGCCAGGACGCGGAGGCGGAAGAGCCGCCGCTCCAGGGCGAGCCCATCAGCAAGGTCGAGAAGGTGGACCACGGCGCGCTGCCGCCCGAGTTCGAGCCGGCCGATCCCAAGGAGCGCCGCGCGGCCAAGCCGCCGCCGCCCGTGGACGAGCCGCCCGCCAAGCCCACCAAGAGCGCGGGCAAGGGCCGCCGCGAGCGATCGACGCACGCAGCGCACGTCGAAGAGGTGACCGGCTCGCGCCTGCGACACCCGAAGTCGAAGCGGCGCCGCACCGTAGACGAGGTCTCAGCGCCGCCGCCCCCGCCGCCTTCCGCGCGCCCACCGTCGGGTCGCAACGTGGTCGTGGCGCGGCCGCCTTCGAAGCCGGGGCGCGCCGTCCCGCCACCGCCGCCGCCCGTGGCCGGCCCGCCGCCGCTCCCCAAGCGCCCGGTGAGCACCGAGGGTCCGCCGCCGATCCCCGTGGGCCTGCACCGGCCGGTGACCGCGCGCGCCGCGGGCTCGCTGTTGCCAGAGCTGTCTGCGGTGATCTCGCTGCACATCAGCGCCGAGGAGCGCGCGCTGCGTGAGCGGCTTGCGGCCGCCACGGTGGCGCTGAAGAAGAAGGACTACTTCCAGATGCTGGGCGTTGCGCCCAACGCCAGCGCCGACGCCATCAAGCAGGCGTACTTCGTGCTCGCCAAGGAGTACCACCCGGATCGCGTGTACCGCTCGGCCTCGGCCGAGGTGCGCAACCTGGCGAACGAGATATATCAATTGCTCTCGACCGCGTACGAGACGCTCAAGGATCCCGAGGAACGCGAGCGCTACGTGTCGGATCTGGCCAAGGGCATCAAGAAGGACGTCTCCGACGAGGTCTCGAAGATCCTCGCCGCCGAGGGCAAGTTCCAGCGGGGCGAAGAGCTCTTGCGCAAGCGGCAGTACAGCGCCGCGCACGACGCGTTCCAGGAAGCGGTCGGGCTCTACGATCAGGAGGGCGAGTTCCACGCCTTCTTGGGCTGGACGCTCTTCCAGACCGACCCGCGCAACCCCGACGTCGCCCGCCGCGCCATGGACGACATCGAGCGCGCCATTCGCCTGAACCCCAAGGTCGACAAGAGCTACTTGTTCCTGGGCTACATCCACAAGGCCACGGGCCGGCCGGACAAGGCCGAGCAGCAGTTCGAGCGGGCCATCCAGTGCAACCCCGATTGCACCGAGGCGCTGCGCGAGCTGCGGCTGCTGGGGAAGTCGAAGCGGTAACTACTCGTGCTTCGGCGCGTGGTCCTCGCCAATTTGCTCGAGCTGCTCGTCGACGTGCGACGACCGCACGATCACCAGTGACGCCACCGGCGGCGGCTTTCCGTTCACGTCGACCGAGCCCATGCGGATGACCGGCGTGACCTCGATGCTCGTGGCCACACCCTCGTCGTGCAACACGGCCTTCGACCAGCTCTCGCCGTCGCGCTTGCTGCGCAGCGTGACCGTCTCGCCCTTCTCGTCGTGGCCGCGCGTGAAGGAGATGCCGGCGTCGCCCTTGAAACTCTGGCGGTAGAACCGCTCCACCAGCGCCAGCCCGTGCGGCACGTGGAAGCGCAGCGCCTTCATGTCGAGCACCTGGCCCTTCTCGCCGGGCACGGGGAACGTACCGGGCGCGCTGGTCAGGGCAACCGCAAGCAGGACCGAAATCATGGGCACCTCGTGGAACGAGCCTACACCGGCTCGCCGTCGAGGAAGGTGATCACGGCCTGGGCTGCGCGCGGATCGGTGCGCAAATCACCACGGAATACCGACACATCCGCGCGCCGGCCGGCCGCCACCAGCCCCACCTGGCCCTCCTGGAACGACGCCCAGGCCGCACCCAACGTGAAGGCCCGCAGCGCCTCGTCGCCCGTGAGCCGCTCGTCGGGATCGCCATTCGACATATCTCGATATATCGCAGACTGCAGCCCGTGCCGCACGTCCTCGGTCTCGATGGGGAAGTCGGAGCCGAAGGCCAACGGGACGCCGGCCTCGAGCATCATCTTCCACGCGTACGCGCCCGCGTAGCGCTCGCGACCGAGCCGGGCCTTCGCCCATGGCCAGTCGCTCGCGTGGTGGCTGGGCTGCATCGACGCGATCACGCCGAGCTGCGCGAACCGGGTCACGTCGCGCGGGCGCACGTGCTGGGCGTGCTCGATGCGCGGGCGGGCGTCGCGGACGTGGGTGTGCGCGAGCGCGTCGGCGATGGCGTCGAGCGCGAGCGCGTTGGCCCGATCGCCAATTGCGTGGAGCGCGACCTGGAAGCCCTGGCGCATGCGCTTGGCCAGCTGGTGTGCGAGCTCTCGACGCGACTCGAAGAGCAGCCCCGTGCCGCCCTGCCCGTCTGCGTACGGCTCGAAGAACGCCGCGCCCCGCGAGCCGAGCGCGCCGTCGCAGAAGAACTTCACGCAGCGAAGCGTCAGGCGGTTCGTGGCGATGGGGCCGCCCTCGAGCACCGCGTCGGCCTGGGGATCGAGCTGGCGCTCCATGCCGTACACGCGAATGGGCAGCTCTCCGCGCGACTCGAGGCGCAGGAGGCTCTTCCACATCGCCGCGTCGAGCCCGCAGTCATGCACGCAGGTGAACCCCGCCTTGGCGCAGCGCTGGGCCGCCAGGAGCATGCGCGCGTCGAGCTCGGCGTCGGTCGGCGTGGGCAAGAGCCGCTCCACCAGCTCCATGGCCTTGTCGACGAGGACGCCGGTCGGCTCGCCATTTGCGTCGCGCTCGATACGCCCGCCCGATGGGTCCGGCGTCTCGCGTCGAATGCCTGCCGCCTCGAGCAGGGCCGGGCTCACCCAGACAGCGTGAAAGTCGGCACGTTCGAGATATATCTTGTCTCCGCGCGCCGCCTCCGCCAGGTGCTTCGCGCTCGCCGGCTCGGGCCAGCCCGCGTCGCTCCAGCTGCGTCCGCGAACCCAACCCTTCCGTCGAGGCGCCTCACGGACGAGCGCAGCGACCTCTTGCGCGCTCCGACACGCCCGCAGGTCGAGCTGCTCCACGGTCTCGCCGAGCAGCGCCAGGTGGCCATGCGCGTCGCTCAGGCCGAAGACGGCGAACCCGCCGCCGACGTCGCGCACGCGCTCCGAGGGCGCCTGCGTCCGCAGATCGCGAAAGCCGCCCGCGGCCACGATGCGGCCCTCGCGAACCAGGACCGCCTCGACGCCGTCCGCTCCCCAGAAACGCGCGCCCGCCAGGATCATGCGCCCTCCCACGATCGACGCGGGATTGTGGCATGGCTTTCCTGCTACAGGCCGCTACACTCCGCCCATGCTGGCCCGCTGCGAGGCGTTGCTCCACGAGATCTTCGGCTACGCGGCGCTGCGCGAGGCGCAGAAGCAGGCCATCTCTGCGCTCTCCGAGGGCCGCGATGTCCTCGCGGTGATGCCCACCGGCTCCGGCAAGAGCCTGTGCTACCAGCTGCCCGCGCTCGCCTGCGACGGGCTCACGCTGGTCATCTCGCCGCTGCAGGCGCTGATGAAGGACCAGGTTCAGGCGCTGGAGCGGCGCGGCGTGCGCGGCGTGGGCTTTCTCAACGCCCTGCTCTCGCCCGACGAGCAGCAGAGCTGTCTCGCCGAGCTGGGCAACCGCGAGCTGAAGCTGCTGTATGTGGCGCCGGAGCGGTTCGCATCGCCCGGGTTCGTGCGCGCGCTCTCGCGCAACGACGTGAAGCTGGTGGCCATCGACGAAGCCCACTGCATCAGCCAATGGGGCCACGACTTCCGTCCCGAGTACCGCGAGCTCGCGCCGCTGCTCGAGCGGCATCCGAACGCGCTGCGGCTGGCGTTGACGGCGACGGCCACGCCTCGTGTCCGCGACGACATCGGCCACAGCCTCTCGCTGCGCCGTCCCCTTCAAGTGGTCACCGGCTCCGACCGGCCGAACTTGCGGCTCGAGGTGGAGCCGTGCCCGAGCAAGTCGAAGCTCGAGCGCATCGTCGACCTGGTTCGCGAGATCGACGGCTCGGTCATCGTGTATGCGGGCAAGCGGCGCGACGCCGAGGAGATCGCCGAGGCGCTGCAGCAGCGGCGTCAGAAGGCGATGGCGTACCACGCGGGCATGCGGCCCGATGAGCGGCACGAGGCGCAGGACGCCTTCCACTCCGGCGAGATCCGCGTCATCTGCGCCACCATCGCGTTCGGCATGGGCATCGACAAGCCCGACGTCCGCGCCGTCATCCACCACCGCCACCCCGCCTCGCTCGAGGGCTACTTCCAGGAGGCCGGCCGAGCCGGCCGCGACGGAAAGCCCGCGCGCGTCATCCTGCTGTCCGCGGAGAAGGACGCCTCGCTGCACCGCTTCTTCGTGGCCAACGCGTTCCCCACGCTCGACGAGCACCGGCACATCTACAAGCTGCTCCGCAAGGGCACGCTGCCGGAGCAGATGGAGTCGGTGGACGAGGAGCTGACGGCGTCGAAGGTGAAGGTGGCGCTGCGCACGCTGGAGTCTGCGGGCTACGTGGAGCGCGAGGGCTGGAGCTACCGCACCCTCGTGCCCGCGAATCCCAAGCCACTGGATCTCACGCACCACGACGCCCAGCGCGAGCACGCGCTCACGCTCCTGCAGCACATGATCGACTACGCGCAGAGCACCACCTGCCTGCGCGCGCGCATGCTGCGCTACTTCGGCGAGTCGCCGGTGGAGAAGTGCGGCAACTGCTCCGTGTGCCGCGGGCAGCCGACGACTAGCCCCAAGCGCAAGCGCAAGAAGCGCCGCAGCGGTCCGGAGTGCCCGGAGTGCAGCGGCGAGATGCGCCGGCGCGAGAACCGCGCGGGCGAGCCGTTCTGGGGCTGCAAGCGCTACCCGCTCTGCAAGGGGACCATCGACATCCCCGACGAAGATCGGCCGAGCAGCGACTTCTAACTACCGCACCAGCTGCTTGGCCTGCTCCACCCACGCCTTGGCCAGCGGCTTCTGGTTGGCCTTGTTGAGGCGGTTGGTGACGTCGTCGAGCAGCCCGTCGATCTGCGCGCGATCGATGTTGGCGGTCTTCATCTGCACCAGCGCGTTGGCGAAGTCCTCGAGCGCGTCCTCGTACTTCTTGGCCGCGAACTTGAGGTTGCCCAGCTGCACCTGCGCGTCGGGGAAGTTGTGCTGCGCGGCGAGCGCCTTCTCGAACTCGGCCTGGGCCTCGGGCGCCTTGCCCTTCTCCTGCAGCACCATGCCCAGCTGGTAGTGCGCCTTGGCGTTGAAGCCATTGGCCGCGATGGCCGCCGTGTACTCCCTGGCCGCCTTGTCCAGGTTGCCCATGCCCTTGAGCAGGTCGCCGTAGATGAGGTGGTAGCGGTCGTCGACCTTCATGGTCTTGGCGTACTTGCCCATGTACTCCTCGGCCTTCGCGGGCTGCTTGAGCAGCGCCAGCGACTTCGCGGCGTCGAAGTAGAAGAGCCCCACGTGCTCGTCGAGGCCCATGGCCTTCTCGAACGATGCGGCCGCGGTCGTCTTGCCCGCCAGCGCCTCGGCCTGACCCTTGGCGTCGTAGGCCCAGGCGTAGGTGGAGTCGGCGGCGATGGCCTGGTCGGCCAGCTTGGCGGCCTCGTCGTACTTCTGCTCGAAGCGCCGCAGCTCGCTGCGCGCGGTGAGCGCCATGGCGGTGATGCGCGGCGCGGTGTCCGACGGACCCAGCGCCTGCACGGCATCGAGATCATCCGAGGCCTTCTTCAAGTCTTGCCCGCGGGCGATGCGCGCGCGCGCCAGGCCCACGATGGAGCGCAGGTGCTGCGAGTTGGCCTCGAGCGCCTTGGCGTAGAACTCCTGGGCGTTGATGGCGTCGCCGTCGTCGAAGTAGCTCGTCGCCAGATCGCAGGCGAAGCGCGGGCTGCGCCAGGCGATGTCCTGGGCCTTCTTCAGATAGGCGCGGGCCTCGTCGAGCTTGCCCTGCTGGTGCCGCACGCGGGCCAGCGCGTTCGCCAGACCCGAGGGCAGGCCGCCCTTGCTCTGCACGCCCTTGATGTAGCTGTCGGCGTCCTCGAGCTTGTGCTGGTTGATGAGCCAGAGCGCGTACGCGGTGAAGTGCTCGTCGATGGGCGCGTTGGTGCCCTCGGCCTGCTGCACGAAGCGCTCGGCGTTGGCCGCCTCCGACTGCACGCCGTAGTCCGTGGCGAGCAGCACCTCGGCCAGCGCGGTCGAGGAGATCGCGAAGGAATCGGAGCTGTCGAGGGCCAGCGACTCGGCGAACTTGTCGCGAGCTTGTGCAAGGTCCTTGGGGTTGTCGCGCACGAGGATGTCGCGCGCGGCCTTGTCGAGCTCGTAGACGTTCTTCTTCGTCTGCGCGTGGCGGTAGTAGAGGAACACGCCGCCGCCGAGCACCAGCGCCGCGACCAGGATTTGCCCGAAGGCCGAACCGGCAGATTGCTTGTTTTGCCAGTCCGCCTCGTCAACCTGAGGTTCGGGCGGGTTCGCGGCCATGAAGAGATCTCCCAGTGGAATCGCGGACGACGGCGGGCAGCGGGCAATAACACCCGGCCGAACGTGACGTCAAGAAACCGCGGGAGGATCGCTCGCTTGCCCGTCCACCGACAAGTCGAATCGGATCAGATGCCGCCGGTGATCTTCCAGCTGCCGTTCTCGCGGGCGAGCTTCATCTCGGCCACGTCGGCGGCGGTCTGGAAGCCGCCGTTGGCGCCGGCGTCGGCCATCTGGAAGCGGCTGGCGTAGTAGTAGTCCACGCTGGCCTTGTCCTCGGAGTTGTGGGCCACGCTCACCTTGCGCACGTCGAGGTCCAGTGCCGGCTGCGACACCGCCTTGAACTCGTCGGTGAGGATGCGCTCCAGCCCCTTGTAGTCGTAGTCGTCGCTGGGGTCGGGGGTGCCGTTGGTCTCGTAGAAGTTGGGCGAGACGAGCTTCAAGATGCCGGGCACGTCCTTGGCCTCGTAGGCGGTCTTGTAGTCCGCCACCACGCGCAGGATGGCCTCGTTGTCCTCGGTGGCCTCGATGTTGGTGCCGGGGATGAGCCGCGGCCCGCAGCCCACGAGGCCCAGCGCCACCACCCCCAACGCCGTCGCCAGCTTCCGCATCCGATGCCGCCTCCAGTTGCGCTGCCCTGCTCTTCAAGAAGCTTGCCGCCAGGGCCTTGTACCCGCTCCGGCGGCGAAACCGCTGGGAAAACCGCCTGCGAACGCACGGCGCCGGCGCCCATTCCACCCGCGCCTGCCTGACAAAATGTCAGCGAGCAGGCAGCGCGCGGCCCAACATGACAACGGCCGGCCACGCCCAAGCGCAGCCGGCCGCAGTCGGTTTCGACGAAGACCGAGCTAGTGCTTGGCCGCGTTGATCTGCTCGGCCACGGCGGCGGCCAGGTCTTCCTTCTTCTTCTCGATGCCCTCGCCCACCTGGAAGCGGGCGAAGCGGCGCACCTGGATGTTCTCGCCGATCTTGGCCACGCGCTCCTTCACCAGCGCCTCGACGGTCTTGTCCGGATCCTTCACGAAGGGCTGGTTCAGCAGGCACACGTCCTGGAACCACTTGCTCATCTTGCCCTCGAGCACCATGGGCCACTTGGCCTCGGGCACCTTGCCCTCTTCCTTGAGCTTGGCGCGCTGGACGTCGGCCTCGCGGGCCTTGTCGGCCTCGGGGATGTCCTCGGCCTTCACGTAGAGCGGGTTCGACGCCGCGATGTGCATCGCGATGTCCTTCACCAGCGCCTGGAAGTCCTCGTTGCGGGCCACGAAGTCGGTCTCGCAGTTCACCTCCACGAGGACGCCGATCTTGCCGCCCATGTGGATGTAGCTGCCGACCAGGCCCTCAGCGGCGGTGCGGCCGCCCTTGGAGCCCGCCTTGGCGATGCCCTTGATGCGGAGCCACTCCTCCGCCTTCTGCATGTCGCCGCCCGTCTCCGAGAGCGCCTTCTTGCAGTCCATCATGCCCGCGCCGGTCTTCTCGCGGAGCTCCTTCACCAACTGCGCCGAAATCTCAGCCATGGGTTGCCTCGTCAGGTGTTGTGGAACACCGAGGGCCCGCGGGAAATCCCGTGGGCCCTCAGTTGAAAATGGATGACGCTCGAGACGCCGGGCGCCTTACTCCTGGGGCCGCTCGCCGCCCTCGGCCGCCGCCGGCTCGCCCTCGGTCACGGGGGCGCCGTCGTTTTTGCGGAGCACCTGCACCTCGGGGGTGCTGGAGCTGCCGCGCTCGCGATCCTCGCGGGGGCCACGGCGGTCGCCGCCGCGGTCGCCACGGGGGCCACGGCGGTCGCGGTCACCACGGCCGCCCCGGCGCTCGCTGGCCTCGTCGCGGTCCGAGCCGCGCTCCTCGTCGCCGCCGTGCGAGGCCTTGTAGGCCGCGTAGCGGGCGCCGCCCTCGACGCACGCGTCGGCCACCTTGCCCGTGAACAGGCGGATGGAGCGGATGGCGTCGTCGTTGCCGGGGATGACGTAGTCGATGCCCTCGGGGTCGCAGTTGGTGTCGACCACCGCCACGATGGGAACGCCCAGGCGGCGCGCCTCGTGGATGGCGATGTGCTCCTTCTTCGGGTCGATCACGAAGATGGCGCTGGGCATCTTGGTCAGCTCTTTGATGCCGCCCAGGTTTTTCTCCAGCTTCTCCTTCTCGCGCTGGAGGCTGGCCACTTCCTTCTTCGGCAGGCGCTCGAAGGTGCCGTCGGTCTCCATCTTCTCGATGCCCTTGAGGCGATCGATGCCGGCCTTGATGGTCTTGAAGTTGGTGAGCGTGCCGCCCAGCCAGCGGTTGGTCACGTAGTACTGACCGGCGCGGGTGGCCTCCTCACGCACGGCGTCCTGGGCCTGCTTCTTGGTGCCCACGAAGAGCACCGCGCCGCCCTTGGCCGTGGTGTCGGCCACGAACTTGAGGGCCTGGCGGGCGAGCACGACCGTCTTCTGCAGGTCGATGATGTAGATGCCGTTGCGGGCACCGAAGATGTAGGGCTTCATCTTCGGGTTCCAGCGCTTGGTCTGGTGGCCGAAGTGAACGCCGGCCTCCAGGAGCTGCTTCATGCTGATGCCCTGGGGGGCGGCCATGCCGGCGGCCTGCGCGCTGGGCGCGGGGGCGGGCGTTCCGTGGGTCTGCGTCTCGATGCTCACAGCGTTCTCCGTTTCGGGTTGTGTTCCGCCACCCCTGTCATCTCGCCTCCACCACCGGAGGAAGAGAGCCCCATGCTCTCAACCGGTCTCCGGCACCACGGAGGCGATCGAGGGGTGTGTGTATTTCGGCAGCTGCCGTCTGTTTGGGAGGACTTACGACCTTCCAACAGCACCTGGCCATTAGCATAACGCTTCGGGCGCATTCAAGCTTTTGTGCCCCGATCTGTCCGAACCGTCCGGCCGCCCGAAGGCCGTGGCTGCGCAAAGGTGCCCCAAAGGCGAGGGTTTCCGCCGGGGTGACACGCCGGTAAGCTGCCGCCCATGCGTCGGCTCGCCCTGGCACTGACAATCGCGCTCTTCGCCTCCCGGGCGGTGGCCGAGCCGTGCCGCGACGCGCCGCCCCCCGAGACGTCCGCGGAGCGGTCGATCAGCGACGTGCCCTACGCCATGCCCGAGGCGCGCCCGGCGCCCTGCCCGCCCAGCGCCGCAGCGAGCGACGTCGGCCGCGAATCGTGGGCCGCCGACGGCAGCGAGACCAAGCGCGGCTTCTCCCGGGCGGGCATGTTCGGCGTGGCCTTTGGGACGATGCTCATGGTCACCGGGGCCGCGTTCGCTGCGTGTGCGAAGCACCCGGTGAGTGGCCAGAGCGCATCGTTCTGCCACGACGGCACCGCGCCGCTGCTCATCGTGGGCGGCGCGAGCACGGTGCTCGGCCTGGGGAGCCTGGCTGTCGCCACCTGGGTCATCAAGGACGACCCGGCGACTGCGAGCCCGGGCCGCTCGGGTTTGTCCGCGGGGCTGTCGCTCCGGCTCTCGCTCGATTTTGCCCAGCGCTGATACGCCTGGAATTGCGGCACGCGCGCGTTTAGCTTGCTGCCTCGATGCCCACCATCCTGCGCGTCTACGGCGAGTGCCTGGCCCGTGTCCCGGGCGACATCGCGCGAAACGTGTGGGTGCTCATCCTTCCGGTGCTCGCGTCGATCGCGTTTGCGGTGCTGGGCTCGCTGCTGGGCGCGCTCGGGATCGTGGGCGGGTTCATCATGGGCCTGGTGGAGTGCGCCATCTTCGCCTCGTTCCTGTACTTCCTCGACGAGGTGGTGAGCCGCTCGCCCACCCACATCCGCGAGCTGCTCACCAGCGTGAAGCGCTACTTCTGGCCGGTGATGAACGTGCTCTTCGTGCTCTGGATCGCGCAGCTGGTGCTGGGCATGGTGCTCTCGGGCCTGCCCAATGGCGGCGTCATCCAGATGGGCATCGCCCTGGTGCTCTTCATCCTGCTCAACGCCACGCCGGAGGTCATCTACCAGCGCCGCGCCTGGAACGGCATGGACGTCATCATGGGCTCGGTGAACTTCATCCAGGAGAACTGGATCGAGTGGTTCATCCCCAACCTCGCCTTCGGCGCGGCGGCGGTCTTCGGCGTGGGCCCGCTGGCGTCGCTCCTCGCGATGGCGCTCGGCGGGTTCGGCCTCGTGGCCACGGGCGTGATCGTCGGCGCGCTGCTGATGCCGGTGATGGTGTTTCGCGGGCACCTGTTCCGCGCGCTCGACGGCTCTTCGTCGCGGGCGCGCCGCTTCAAGTACGGCCGCTGACGATGTACCTGCCCAAGCTCTTCGAAAACCCGGAGCGCGCGCAGCTCGTCGAGCTCATGCGCGCGCATCCCTTCGCGACCGTGCTCGCGCTCCGTGACGAAGCGCCGGAGATTTCGCACCTGCCCGTGCTCGTGGCGCGGGACTCGCCACTCACGCTGCACGCGCATGTTGCACGCGCGAACCCTCTCGGAAAGCTCGTCGCCGAGGGCGCGCGGCTCACGGTCATCTTTCACGGGCCGCACTGCTACGTCTCGCCGCGGCTCTACAAGAACGCCGACAACGTCCCGACCTGGAACTACGCAGTCGTCCACGCCAGCGGCCGCGCGCGCGTGCTCCCGCCCGACGCCGCGCTCGCGCACCTCACCGCGCTCGCGGCGCGCTTCGAGTCCAACGTCGCCGAGCCCTGGGCGCCCGCGCACGCCGGCGATCTCGCGCAGGAGCTGGTTCCAGCGCTGGTCGCGTTCGAGCTCGAGGTGGAGCAGCTCTCGGGCAAGTTCAAGCTGAGCCAGAACCGCAAGCCCGAGGACTGGCAGGGCGTCGTCGACGCGTTCGAGCGGTCGCCGAACGCCGACGAGCGCGCCGTCCTGACGCTCATGAAGCGGCAAGGCCCGCCCCGATAGTCGGGAGCGGGCCAGCCACCAGCCACGAGCCACCAGCCGCTGCAGTTACGCGGTCGCCTCGGCGCCGTGGCACTTCTTGTACTTCTTGCCCGAGCCGCACGGGCACGGGTCATTGCGTCCGACCTTGGGCTCGTCGCGCTTCACCTGCGTCTGCTTGTTGGCCACGAACTCACCGTCGCCGCTGCCGCGGCCTTCGATCATCCGCTGCGGCTTGCGCTGAGCCATGCGCCGCTCGAGCGCGGCCAGCGTCTCCGACGCCTGGGGCGCGGGCTCGTGGTCGTGCGCGTGATCGTGACCGTCGTGCGCGTGGTCGTGGGCGGCGGCCTGCTGCTGCTGCTGCTCGGGCCGCTGCGCCTGCACGCGCATCATGGTGCCCACCATGCTCGATTTGATGTTGCCCATCATCATCTCGAACATCTCGTACCCTTCCTTCTTGTACTCATTCTTCGGGTCGAGCTGGGCATAGCCGCGGAGCCCCACGCCCTGGCGCAGGTGATCCATGGCCAGGAGGTGGTCCTTCCAGAGCGCGTCGATGGTGGAGAGGAAAAAGTACTGCTCGATCTTGCGGAACTGCTCCGTCCCGATCTCCTTCTCCTTGCCCTCGTAGTGCTTGGAGACGACCTGGAAGATCTGATCCTGGAGCTCTTCGCGGGAGTTCGCGCTGGTGGCGCTGAAGCTCATCTCGACGTTGAAGTGCTCCTTCACTGCCCTGCCGAGCCCCTCGAGGTCCCACTCCTGCGGGTTGTTGGGCTTGATGCAGTACTGCTCGGTGATGTTGATGATCAGGTCCTCGACGTAGTCGAGCACGCGCGCATGCAGGTCGTCCCAGGTGACCTTGAACTCGCGGCGCGTCTTCTTCTTGGTCTTGACGTCCTCGTCGTACTCGACGACCGGCACATCGGCGCCGGCGCCCAGCACCACCTTGCGCAGACCGTAGATGGTCTTGCGCTGCTGGTTCATCACGTCGTCGTACTCGATGAGGTTCTTGCGCGCGTCGAAGTGGTGGGCCTCCACCTTCTCCTGCGCGTTGGCGATGGCCGAGGTGAGCCAGCGGTGCTCGATGACCTCGCCCTCCTTCATGCCCATGCGCTCCATCAGGCCCGAGATGCGCTCGGAGCCGAAGATGCGCATCAGGTCGTCCTCGAGGCTGAGGTAGAAGCGGCTGGCGCCGGCGTCGCCCTGGCGGCCCGCGCGGCCGCGGAGCTGGTTGTCGATGCGGCGGCTCTCGTGGCGCTCGGTGCCGAGGATGAACAGGCCGCCCGCCTCTTTGACCTTGGCCTGGTCGCGTGCGCACTCGTCCTTGTGCTTCTGGATGATCTGCTCGCGGCGGACTTCGTAATCCTTCAGCGCCTGCTCGTGTGCCGCGAGCTGCTCGGGCGTCACCGGGCCCGTGCCGTCCGGACCGGTCGTCGGCGCATCGGGCGCGCGGCCCAGCTCGGCGCGCGCGAGGGCCTCGGCGTTGCCGCCGAGCAAGATGTCGGTGCCGCGGCCGGCCATGTTGGTGGCGATGGTCACCGCGCCGGGTCGACCGGCCTGGGCCACAATCATGGCCTCGCGCTCGTGCTGCTTGGCGTTCAAGACCTCGTGGGGCACGCCGCGCTTCTTGAGGATGTTCGAGATCGCCTCGCTCTTCGCGATCGACACCGTGCCCACCAGCACCGGCTGGCCCTTCTTGTGGAGGACCTCGATCTCCTCGGCCGCGGCGATGAACTTCTCGCGCTCGGTCTTGTAGACCACGTCCTCCTGATCCTTGCGGACCATGGGCCGGTTGGTGGGGATGATGTTCACGCGCAGCGAGTAGATCTTGTCGAACTCGGAGGCCTCGGTGTCGGCGGTGCCGGTCATGCCCGAGAGCTTCGAGTACATGCGGAAGTAGTTCTGGAAGGAGATCGTGGCGAGCGTCTGGTTCTCGGCTTCGATCTTCACGCCCTCCTTGGCCTCCACCGCCTGGTGCAAGCCGTCGCTCCAGCGGCGCCCGGGGAGGATGCGGCCGGTGAACTCGTCGACGATGAGCACCTGCCCGTCCTTCACCACGTAGTCGCGATCGCGCTTGTAGAGCGTGTGCGCGCGCAGCGCCTGCTCCACGTGGTGCAGGGTCTCGATCTCGAGCGGGTCGTACAGGTTGGGGATGTTGAGGGCCTTCTCGAGCCGCTCGATGCCGTCGTCGGTGAGGAGCACCGAGCGCATCTTCTCGTCGACTTCGTAGTCGCGCTCGGCCACCAGGCCCGGCAGCACGCGGTCGACCTTGTAGTACTTGTCCGTCGCCTCATCCGACGGGCCGCTGATGATGAGCGGCGTGCGCGCCTCGTCGATGAGGATCGAGTCGACCTCGTCGACGACCGCATAGTTGAGCTCGCGCTGCACGTAGTCGCGCAGGTTGAACTTCATGTTGTCGCGCAGGTAGTCGAAGCCGAACTCGTTGTTCTGGCCGTAGGTAATGTCCGAGCGGTACGCCTCCTGCCGCTGGCGATCGTTCAGGTCGTGCACGATCACGCCGGTGGTCAGGCCGAGGAAGCCGTACAGCTTGCCCATCCACTCCGCGTCGCGGCGGGCCAGGTAGTCGTTCACGGTGACCACGTGCACGCCCCGGCCGGAGAGCGAGTTCAGCACCGAGGGCAGCGTGGCCACGAGGGTCTTGCCTTCGCCGGTGCGCATCTCGGCGATGCGGCCCTGGTGGAGCACCATGCCGCCGATGAGCTGCACGTCGAAGTGACGCATGCCCAGCGCGCGGACGCCGGCCTCGCGGGTGAGCGCGAAGCTCTCGATGAGCGCCTCGTCCAGGGTCTTGCCCTTCTCCTGGATCTCGACCTTCATCTCCGCGATGCGGGCGCGCATCTGGTCGTCGGTGAGCGCTTTGACCTTGCTCTCCATCTCGCCGATCGCGGCCACCTTGGGGCGCAACCGCTTGATGTCGCGCTCGTTCTGGGTGCCCAGGATGAGCTTCATCGCAAAGTCGAACATGGTCTCTCTTCCCACCGCGGGTGCCGGGCAAAGGCCCGACAGTCCACCAATGTAATGCGCCTGGCGCTTCGCGCCGCGGCGAAACGCGACGCTCTACCACATGTTCCCCAGCTGGGGAGAAGCCTGGCGCCCGGCTGATCAGCCGCCCAGCGCAGGGTTTCCAACCGCTTGCCTGCCGTTCGTCATCCCAACCGGCTTGCCCGAACAGTGCGGCTACTTCTTGGCGAAGCGGGTCTTCCGTCCGTCCTCGGCGAGGCCGGCGAGGGCCTTGGCGTCGAAGGGCTCGTTCATGTTGAGGCGGCGGGCCTTGCGGTAGTGCGTGGCGCAGAGGCCCTTGGCGACCGCCCGGCGGGTGCACGCCGGCACGTGGCAAGGCGAGCCGCCAACGGCCGCGGCGCTGGTGCGTCCCCGGAGCGCGCCCTCGAGCCCGCCCGCGCTCTGCACCCCGGCGCTCATGCCCGCGACCAACGCCTGCCCGAGCGCCACGCCGAGCTGCTGGCCGACTTGCTGGATGAGCAGCTCCAGCCCGGCGAGCTCGGGGTTGCCTGTCGCTGCGCGACGACCACGCGGCATGTTCAATCCGCCTTTCTTCGGCGCCCGAAGCTCGAATGTCCTACGAAATGCGACGGGCGCGGCCCAGAGGCCACGCCCGCGATTTAGACCGACTTGCCTACAACATCCAGAACATTCAACGGCCAGTGTGCAGGCCGGTTGAACTGTACAGTCGCGCTTACTCGAGGATGAACTTGCGCGGGTTCTGGGGGATGCCGTTCACGCGCACCTCGTAGTGCACGTGCGGGCCGGTGGAGCGGCCGGTGTTTCCCGAGAGGGCGATCTTGTCGCCGCGGTGCACCTTCTGGCCGGCCTTCACCAGGATCTGCGAGAGGTGCCCGTAGCGGGTCTTGATGCCGTAGCCGTGGTCGAGCACGAGCACGTTGCCGTAGCCGCCCTCGGTGCTGGCGAAGACCACCGTGCCGTCGGCCGGCGCGACCACCGTGGTGCCGAACGGCACGCCGATGTCGAGGCCCTTGTGCATGGTGCGCTCGGCCGTGTACGGGTCGAGCCGGTGGCCGAAGTCGCTGGTCACGAAGCCGCGCGCGGGCCAGACGCTGGGCGCGCTGGCCAAGAGGGACTTCTGGTCCTCGAAGTACTCCTGCAGCTCCTGCAGGCTCTGCTCCTGCTTGGCGGCCTCGGCGGAGAGCGAGTCGAGCTTGCTCTCGACGGTGGGGCCGTCTTCCGGATCGAGCACGAGCTGCTTGCCGTCGAGCTCGCCCTCGCCTTCCTTCGTGCCCACCGGACCAATCGCGAGGTTGCGATCCGGATCCGAGAGCATGGAGATCTGGCGGAGCTTCTGATCAAGCTGCTCCACCCGATCCAAGGTCTTGTTGATGGTGGCGACCTTCTGCTGGATCTGGAGGAGCTCGCCGCGGAGCTGGACGTTCTCCTCTTTGATGGCGCGGTCGTCGGTGACCTGCGACACCACGTGCGCGTAGTGGAACATGGCGCCCACGGCGGCGAGCGCCAGGACACCCACGATGGCAGCGAACCGGAGGATGGTGGCCCGCGGCACGCGGAAGCGCATCGTCGAGGACGAGCGGTCCGGAACCACGAGCACGGTGTAGACGGTCTTCGCCACTCAGGCCCTCCCTACATGGCCGCCCTGGCCCCACCTGCCCCATCCGCTGGCCAGCTCGACAGCCCCGGGAGCAACCTAATCACTGCCCGGGCGTCACCTGCCACCTCGTCCAACCCTGCGTTCCCACGGCGGTCAGGCGGCGCCGAGGGTTAAACCGTTCCCGCATCAACGCGTCAAGGAGATTGTCAAGAAATCAGCTCCCGAATTTTCAGCACACGCGTAGACCGGCCCTGCGCTCCTGCGTTCACGGCGCGACGACGCGCACGGCGATGACGGTGATGTTGTCGTCGCCACCGGCCTCGTTGGCGAGATCCACCAACCGCGTGGGCACCTGCTCCAGCGGGAGCTGGCGCACGGTGTCGCGGATGCTGCGGTCGTCGACCAGGTTGGAGAGACCGTCGCAGCAGATGATGAAGGTGTCGTTGGGCTCGACCACCAGGCCCATCACGTCGACGGCGACTTCCTCTTCGAAGCCCACCGAGCGGGTGATGATGTTCTTGAAGCGGCTGTTGCGCGCTTCATCGGCGGTGATCATGCCCGCCTTGATCTGCTCGTTGACCAGGCTGTGGTCCTCGGAGATCTGCTGGATGAGGTCGCCGCGCACCAGGTACACGCGCGAGTCGCCCACGTGGCCCACGTACGCGTTGGAGCCGTGGATGACCAGCGCCGAGGTGGTGGTGCCCATGCCCTGGAGGCGCGCGTCTTCCTGGGCGGAGCGGAAGATGGCCAGGCACGCCGACTCCACCGCTTCGCGCAGGGCGTCGGGGATGGGGCTCTCGGCCAGGCCGGTGGCCCGGACGAAGGGGTTGGTCGCAGCGTCGCGCGCGCTGCGCAGGGTTTTGTCGATGGTCTCGACGGCGATGCGCGAGGCGGTGCCGCCGCCCGCGTGACCGCCCATGCCATCGCACACCACGAACAGCCCGATCTCTTCGTCGATCAGGTAGCTGTCCTCGTTGTGGTCGCGCTTGCGACCCACGTCGGTGTGGCCCTTACTGATGAGCTTCAGCCCCCCGTTGGGCCCAGAGGGCACAGGTACCAGCGGCGCGCTGGGGTCAGGGTTCGTCGCTCCACGTCGGATGGTGATCTCAGCCATTGGCGCAGGATCAAGCAGATGGAGGACGGCACTCGCGGCCGGCCGCAAGTAGCCTAGGCGTGCCTCCGAGCAAAGATCAACCATCCTGCGCACGGCACTTGGCTTTTTTCGGACCGCCTCATGCCCGAACTTGACGCGCGGCCCGGCGTGTCGCACGCCGAACAGCCCCCTTCTCCTCGCGGCGGGCCGCCTGGAGCAGCTGCGCCGCGTGCTCCAGGGCTGCCGGGCTCACCCGCTCGCCGCCCAGCATGCGCGCGAGCTCGCTCTGTCGCGCGGGGGGCTCGGACAACACGCGCACCGCCGAGACGGTCCGTCCGCGGGTGACGTCCTTGCGGACCGCGAGGTGGTGATCAGCGAACGCGGCCACCTGCGGCAGGTGGGTCACGCAGAGCACCTGCCGCTGCGCCGAGACTTCTTGCAGCGCGCGGCCCACGGCCGAAGCGACCGCACCACCAATGCCCGCGTCGACCTCGTCGAACACATACGTCTGCACCGGGTCGGCGCCGGCGAGCGCGCAGCGGATGGCGAGCAGCGCGCGAGAGAGCTCGCCGCCCGAGGCCACGCGCGCGAGCGGCAAGAGCGGCTCGCCCGGGTTCGGCCCCATGAGCAGCTCCACGTGATCCATTCCCGTCGCGCCCAGCTCGGCGGCCGAGAGCGCCACTTCGAAGCGCGTCTGGGGCATGCCCAGCTTGCCCAGCTCCTTCGCCACCGAGCGCGCGAACCGCGCCGCCGAGCCGCGTCGGAGCGCGGTGAGCCGCTGCGCCGTGGACTCGGCCGCGTTCCGCGACTTCACCACCTCCGCATCCAGCGACGCGCTCCGCGCCTCGTGGTGCACCAGCCCGTCGAGCTCGCGGCGCGCGTCGGACAGCCGCTGGGGCAGCTCATCGGGCTTGCACCCGTGCTTGCGCGCGAGCTGACGAAAGAGCTCCAGCCGCTCGTCCACCTCGGCCAGCCGCTCGGGCTGCGCCTCCAGCACGCGCACGTGCCGCGCGAGCGAACGCGAGGCTTCCTCCAACTCGGCCAACCCCGCATCGAGCCCGCGCGCGACGGGCTCGAGCTGCGCGTCCAGGGAGACGACCTCGGCCAGCTTCGCGCGTGCGCGCTGGGCCTGCTCCAGCGCGCCGCCCTCGAGCAGCTCCAGCGCGGCCTCGCTCGCGGCCCGCAGCTTCTCCACGCCCGACAACCGCCGCCGCTCGATGGCCAGCTTCGCCTCCTCGCCTTCGTTCGGCTGCAGCGCCTCGAGCTCGCGGACCTGGAACGCGAGGTAGTCCGCGCGTCGGGCGCGCTCGGCGGCATCGGAGGCCAGCGCGTCGCGGGAGCGCACGGCGAGCAGCCAGCTCTGGTGCGCGGCGTGGTGCGCCTCGAGCAGCGCGGCGGCCTCGGCGAAGGCGTCGAGCAGCTGAAGATGCGTGCCCACGTCCATCAGCGACACGTGCTCGTGCTGCCCCGACAGCTCCACCAGCCCGCGCCCGAGCTGCCCGAGCATGCCCACCGTGGAGAGCGCGCCGTTGAGCCACACCCGCCCGCGCCCGCCCTTGGCGATGGCACGCCGCACGAGCAGCTCGTCGTTGGCCGAGGGCAGCCCGAGCGCAGAGAGCCGCGCGTCGATGCCTTCGCCGGCGAAGTGGCCCTCGACCACCGCCTCGCTGGCCCCCGCGCGCACGGCGTCGGGCTGGGCGCGCCCGCCCAGCAGGAGCTGGACGGCGTCGACGAGGATGGACTTCCCCGCGCCCGTCTCGCCGGTGACCACGTTCAGCCCCGGGGCCAGCTCCACCTCGAGCTGATCCACGATGGCCAGGTTCTGGATTCGAAGCGTCGTGAGCATGGGCGGCACCTTACCACGCCACCCAGACATTTGTTCAGTATGCCTTGTTCAGGGGTCGTCCCGGCGGCTCTTCACGAGCACGAACACCGCCGTTCCCACCAGGCCCAGGCCCACCAACGCCGCGCCGCAGCCCGTGGTGACCACGATGCTCGCCACCCAGCTCCCGGCTTCGTCCGCAGCGCCGCGCGCCGAGCCGCCGCCCAGGAGCGCCGCCAGTCCGCCGCCGACGAGCACCAGGCCCGCGCCCATCAGCCACCACGCCGAGCGCCGCCGCGACGCGCGGATCGCCTCGCGCACCGCCTCCAGCTCCGGCTCGTCGGGGTCGGGCCGCAGCGGCGTGACCTCGGCCATGCGCTACCGCTCTCCCCACCGCAGCTTGGCGCGCAGCAGGCCGAAGAAGTCGATCTGCGGGTTCTTCACCAGCACCATGGCCTTGTTGGCGCGATGCAGCCGGAGCACGTCGCCTTGCTGCATGGGCAGGCCCGACTGGCCGTCGAGCGTGAGGAACACCTCGCCGTTGCTGCTCGTGAGCTGCAGCTCCACGCGCGACTCCGCGGGCAGCACCACCGGCCGCTGCGCCAGCGAGTGCGGACAGATCGGCGTGAGCAGCACGGCATCCAGCGTGGGCACGACGATCGGCCCGTTCGCGGAGAGCGAATACGCGGTCGAGCCCGTGGGCGTGGAGACGATGATGCCGTCGGCCTTGTAGGTGGTGAGCCGCCGGCCGTCGACGCGCGCTTCCAGATCGACGATTCGCGCGAGCGCGCCCTTGTTGATGACCGCGTCGTTGATGACCTCGCCCGCGAGCACCACGCGCCCGCCCCGCTCCACCTCGACCGTCAGCCGGATGCGCCGCTCGAGGATGCACTCGCCGGCGAGGAACTGGTCCAGCACCGGGTACATGTCGGCGAGCGGCACCTCGGTCATGAACCCCAGCGAGCCCAGGTTCACGCCGAGGATGGGCACCTCGCGCTCGGTCTGGCGCAGGATGCCCGCGGCATAGATGAGCGTGCCGTCGCCGCCGAGGACGACCACCAGATCCGCCTCGGCCGCCACCTGCTCGCGGCTTGCCGGGGTCTCGCGCAGCTCCACGGCCACGTGCCCCTCGAGGAGCACGTTGCGCCCCAGCGAGCGCAGCTTGGCGGCGAGCTCGCGCGCGGCGCTGGCCGCGTTGGGCGCCCCCGGCTTGGCCACGATGGCCACGTTCTTGATCTCGGCCCCTGCGGACATGGCCAATTTTCTAGCACGTCATTCGGGCAGGGAGGGCGCGTCGAATTTCAAGCGCGCCCCGTCGAATCGAAACCGCGCGGAACAGGCCTTGGGACGTGGATTTCACGGGTTGTGTGGTGGCACGTGAACTGCTCTGGGTGCAGCCACCACCCGGAGGCTGCCGTGAGCCCCATGTCCGCGCTGGTCCTCGCTGTGGCGCTGAGCGCCCAGCCCTCCTCGCAGGCGCTGATCTCCGATGACGGCGAGCGGGTGGTCGCGGCGGAAGATCCCGTCATACCCGTCGCGCCGATCGCGCCGCCGCCGGAGTCGGACCCGCCGGCGCGCGTTCCGGTCGTCCCCGCGCGAAGGGCCGATGTGCCGCGCGCCGAGCCGGACCTCGCGCCGTATCAGCACAGAACCACCCGCGCAGACGTGGACGCCGCGCGCGCGAGCTGTCTCCCCTGCGCGAACGGAACTGCGCTGGTGGTGCTGCTCGTGGTGGCCGCCAGCACGGCGGTGATTCTCTCCGCCGCGCATTTCGTGGGCGCAGGCGGATAACCGGCTACTGCTTCTTCTCCGCCTGGATCACCGATCGGATCGCCGCGAGCACACGCGGCAGGTTCAGCGGCTTCTCGAAGAATCCATCGATGCGGTCTGGCCCGTCGGGCTTGAAGCTCGCAGCCTCGCTCACCGCGCCGCTCATCACATACACCGGCAGGTCCGCGAGCCCCGGCGTCGCGCGCACGTGCTGGATGACCGCGCGCCCATCGCCCTCGCGCAGGCGCAGGTCCACCAGCAGCAGCGCCGGCCGCATCTTGCCCAGCGCCGCGATGGCCTCGTCCGACGTCGCCACCGCCGCGACCTCGATGTCCTCCGCGCGCAAGAGCTCCTGCACGCCCTCGCGGCAGTCGTCGTCGTCCTCCACGAGGAGCACGCCGCCGCGCTGGGTGTCGGGCAGCGGGTGCACGTCCGCGGCGGTGACCATCCCCGCGAAGAGCGGCAGCCGCAGCGTGAACGTGGTGCCCTGATCGGGCGCGCTCACCACCTCGAGCGCGCCGCCGTGCAGCTGCGCCACCTGCCGCGCGCGCACCACCGACGACGCCGGTCCCTTGCGTCGAACTTGAAGGGCGCTCGTGGGATCGAACGGCTCGAAGAGCCCCGCGACGGTCTCCGGGGTCATGCCGCGTCCGGTGTCACCGAGCGAGAGCACCGCCGTGGCCCCCTCGCTCGAGAGCCGCACGAACACGCGGCCGCCGGGCTTGTTATAGCGAATGGCGTTGTCGAGCAGGGCCAGCACGCTCTCGCGCAGGTGCTCGCGATCGCCACGCACGAAGAGCTCGCCACCCTGCGGCGGCTCGAGGGTGATCTGCGCGAGCTGCGCGGCCTTCGCTGACGTCGCCCAGCACTCCTCGAGCAGCTGCTTGAGCCCGAACGGCTTGTCCTGCAGCGACATCTGCCCCACGGAGAGCCGCGACACGAGCAGCAGATCATCGATCAGCCGCAGCAGCCGATCCGAGTTGCGATCGGCGATCGCGAGCGCGCGCTCCTGGTCGGGCTGGAGCTCGCCCATCCGGTGCCGGAGCAAGAGCGCGAGGTACGTCTTCACCGTCGTCAGCGGCGTCTTCAGCTCGTGCGAGACGCGGCCCAGGAACTCGTCGCGCTGACGATCCAGCGCCTTCATGGTCGAGGTCAGCCGCTCCAGCTCGGCCTTGCGCTGCCGCAGCTCCTCCTGCGCGTGCGCACACTCCAGCGCCGCCTGCAGGCTCGCGCCCAGACCCGCGAGCACCTCGTCGCGCGGCCGATTCTTGATGCCCAGGAGCTCCACCGCGCCCACCGGCTCACCCGCGCGCGAGAATCCAATCGCCAGCTCGCTGCCCGAGTCGACCGGCCGCTGCGTGGTGAACGCGCGCCCGAGCGGACCTTCCTCGATTCCCTGCGCGCGCACCCGCGGATCCGCGCGACCGCGAGACGCAATCACCGAAAGAAGCCCGCGCGGCGCGTCGAGCAGCGCGACATACGACGTCCGCGCGCCCGTGAGCTCGTGGAGCACGCCGAGCTGGGCCCGCAGCGCCTCGGACACGCTCGTGCCCGTGCCCACCAACCGGCTGGCCTCGGCGAGCGCGGCGATCGCGTCCGGCCGGGGGCCGTCGTCGATCTGGAGCTCGTCGGGCTTGCGCATGCGGGCATCGGACGACGCGCCCGCGCGCGGTGTCAAGCACGCCCGCCCAGCTGTCCGACGGCCGACGCGCGAGGCGTTGAAAGCCCGTCGCTCCAGCCGATTTTCAGGGTTTGCGGCCGATCACGCCGTCCTTGCCCAGCGTGAACGGGTCGCTCACCAGCGGCGCCAGCTTCTCGCGGTGGCTGTCGACCTTGAAGCCGCCCGTCGAGAGCGCGTCGAGCAGCGCGGCCTGCACCCGCTTCTTGTCGTGGTCGCGGAGCAGCCCTTCGATCAAGGCCACGCGCACCGCGTCGTCGTCCTTGGCCTTGGCCAGCACCTTGGCGCTCGTGGTCTTCACGTCGTCGGCCGGATCCTCGAGGAACGGAATCACCGCCGCGGGGATGCGCGCGTCGTCGAGGTCCGAGAGCTGGTTGAGCAGCACGACCTTCTTCTCGGGATCGCGCGTGTAGTCGTTGCCCAGCTTCTGCAGCACCGTGATGACATGCCCCGCGAGATCCGGCGGCGCGATGAGCGCGTTCAGCGCCTTGAGCGCCCAGGCGATGCCCGACTCCGAGCCCATCACGAACTGCTTGAGCGGCTCCACCGCGGTCTCGCCCTTGTCCACGACGGCGCGGTAGGTGAACTCCTTCTCGTCGCGGTCGGTGATGCTCGGGTCCACCTGGATGGTGAAGCGCTTGAGCAGCGCGGAGATGGCCTCGGGCGTGCCGATGTCGACGAGCTGGTCGAGCGCCTTCTGCCGGTTCTCCGGCGGGCCGAACTTCTGGGTGGCCGCCTTCTGCAGCTTCTCCACCTTCGTCCCGCCACCGCCCAAAAAGTCGAGCAAGCCCATGGAAACCTCTTCGGTCTTCGTACGAGGGCGCGACTTGTAGGGCGCGCTCGTGCAGGGGTCAAGCAGAGTGGTAGGAACGAGGCATGCCCATCGCTCCCCTGCTCGCCTTGTCCTTGTGCGCAGCGCCGGCCGCTTTCCAACCTGCTTCACCCGACCAGATTCCCAACTACTTCAACCGGCCGGTGACGGAGATCGACCTGCGGGGCAAGGGCCTGCGCGAGCTGGCCATCCTGCGCAACACCATCTACTCGCGCTACGGCTGGGACGGCTACCGCAAGCAGTGGCTGCACGACTACTTCCACGCGCAGCCGTGGTTCAAGCCGAACCCCGACTTCAAGTACACGCTGCTCTCCAAGCTCGACCACGACAACGCCCACGCCATCGCCAAGCACGAGGCAGGGCTCTCGCGCGGCGAGCTGGAGAAGATGGAGCTCGACCTCTTCAAGAAGTACCGCGTGACCTTCAACGACATGCCGACCTGGAAGCTCAACGACGGCAAGGTGGTAACGACCTGTGAGCCTGGCGAGCGCGGCGGCTTGCTCGAGCAGATCTCGGGCCCGCAGCAGAGCCGCGATTGCCTCTACGCGAACGAGTACAAGCGCGACCCCAAGAGCACGCTGGCCACGATTCCCAGCGAAGCGCGCACGGAGCTCGGGCTCATCCAGCGGGCGATGGGCTTCTTCGCCCTCGACGGCGACGACCACCTGGCCGATCCGAACGCGCTCGACAAGCTGCTCAAGCTCGGCGATCTGCGCCAGCTCTCGGGCCGCGACCTGCGCATCCTGCGCAACACCATCTATGCGCGCCGCGGACGGCCGTTCAAATCACCGGTGCTGAAGGACTACTTCCACGACAAGGACTGGTACCACGAGGACGCGAAGTACACGGACGCGCGCCTGACCGACATCGACAAGCGCAACGTGGCCCTCATCAAGAGCGTGGAAGAAGAGCTCGGCGGGCCGGTGACCGACGACGAGCAGCAGAAATCGCTGCAAGACCCAAACTTCGACGGGGCTTGATAGCCCCGAAGCGCCCGGTCGGGCGCTCCCAGAAGACGAAGAAAGCAGAACCTAGACGTGCACGTCGGCGCGCACGTTGTGGTGGTAGAGCTTGCCCAGGGTCTCGGCGGCCTTGCGGGCCTCGGCCGAGTCCTCGGGCACCATCACTTGAAGGACGACGTAGAGGTCGCCGCGACCGCCGCCCTTCAGGTGTGGCACGCCCTTCCCGCGCAGGCGCAGCTTCTTGCCCGTCTGCGAGCCCGCGGGGATCTTGAGCGTGACGTTGCCTTCAAAGGTGGGCAGCGTCACCTCGCCGCCGAGGATGGCCTCGGCCACGGTCACCGGCAGGCGCATCTCGAGGTCGTCGCCGTCGCGCGCGATGAGCGGGTGCTCGCGGACGTTGACGATGATGTAGAGATCGCCCGGCGGACCGCCGCTGCGCCCGGCCGCGCCCTGCTTGGCGAGGCGCACCTTCGAGCCCGTCTCCACGCCCGCGGGGATCTTCACCTCCAGGTTCACCTGCTGCGAGACCACGCCCGCGCCGCCGCAGTTGCGACAGGCGTCGCCGACCTGGCCCGAGCCGCCACACGTGGGGCACGTGCCCTGGAACGAGATGGGCCCGCGGCTGGAGCGCGCTTTCCCGCTGCCGTGACACGTCGGGCAGGTGGCGCGCTTGCCGCCCTTGGCGCCGGTGCCCTTGCAGACCTCGCAGGTCGCCGAGCGCGTGACGGAGACCGTGCGCGTGGTGCCCAGCACCGCGTCGCGCAGGTCGATGGAGACCTCGCCCTCGATGTCGGCGCCCTCCATGGGCTCGGGCTCGCGGGCGCGCCGGTTGCCGCGGCGGCCGCCGCCGAAGATGTCGCCGAAGATCTCGCCGAAGTCGAAGCCCTCGCCGCCCTCGCCGAAGTCGAAGGGGATGCCGGCCCCGCCGCCGTGGCTCTGCTGCTCCCGGTACTGGCGGTATTGCCGCGCCTTCTCGGGGTCGAACCCGAGCTTGGCCGCGTCGGCGCCGAACTCGTCGTAGAGCTCGCGCTTCTTGGGGTCGGAGAGGATCTCGAACGCCGCCGAGACCTCCTTGAACTTCTCCTCCGCGCCCTTGTCGCCCGGGTTCACGTCGGGGTGGAACTTCTTGGCCAGGCGGCGGTACGCCTTCTTGAGCTCGTCCGCGGACGCGCTCTTGGGCACACCGAGCACTTCGTAGAGGTCGCGTTCGGCCACAATCCACTCCCCGTGAGCGGGCCCCGGGCCCGGCCACTGCAACCTTACATAAGACCGGTTGCCCGCGGCGCAAGCACCGTGCCGCGCGAACCCGGTCGGGCTTGGCTATTCTGCGCGGCATGACGTTCGCCCCCATCGCCCTCGGCCTGCTGCTCGCCGCCTCTCCCGGCGATGCCAAGGTCTTCGATCGCGTGGTGGCCACGCTCGACGGCGAGGTGATCACCCTCTCGGAGCTCGAGTTCGAGTCGCGGGTGGAGACGATCGAGCGCGGCGGGCAGGACGCAGCGCTCGACGCCCTGCCCCACCAGACGCTCGCCCAGAACCTGACCCTGGCCATCAGCAACCGGCTGGCCGCCCGGGAGGCGCAGCGCCTGGGCATCTACGACGTCAGCGGCGACCAGCTCAACGCGGCCGTGGTGAAGTTCACGGGCAACCTGCCCATCGGGCTCGATCAGTTCCTCGCGTTGAACGAGGTCACGCGACCGGAGTTCGAGCACCTCTTGCGACGCGACATCCAGGTCAACAACTACCTCACCAGCCGCACCCAGCTGCACGCGCCCATCAGCGACGCAGAGGTCGACCGCGCCATTGCCCAGCAGGCAGCCGACAAGACGGCCAAGTCCTCGAAGGTCGTCCGCGACAAGGTGCGCCAGGACCTCACCGAGGCGCGGAACGCGCAGCTCGTTCTGGCAGAGCTGCGCCGCTTGTACGCCCGGGCCAAGGTGCGCATCGTCGATCCGAACTTCAGCGGCGCGGACGCACTGATGCTGCCCGCTGCCCCGGGAGGCTGATTGCGCCGTCCCTCGCACGACCTGCCGGCCGCGCCCTCGCACGGCTACGCGTTCCGCAAGATGGTCGCCGCGGACCTCGACGAGGTCATGCGTGTGGAGCGGCTCGCCTTCGCGCACCCCTGGTCGACCGACCTGTTCAAGCGCGAGCTGGAGCACGACTGGTCGACCGTCCTGCTGGCCGAGGAGCCGAGACCCGACGGCATCTCGCTCCTGGGCTTCGTCATCTTCTGGCTGGTGCACGACGAGCTGCACATCCTGAACGTCGCCATCGACCCGCCCCAGCGACGCCGCGGGGTCGCGCGCGCGCTCCTGCACGAGGTGCTGCAGCGTGGGCAAGCACACGGCGCCGTGCTCGCCACGCTCGAGGTGCGCAAGAGCAATGTGGCCGCGCTCGCGCTGTATTCGGGACTCGGGTTCCGATCGGTCGGCGTCAGGCCGAACTATTACGTCGATGAGGGCGAGGACGCGGTGGTCATGCTGCGGGATCTCTAGGGTCGATCTGTCGCCTCCCACATCCTCACTTCTACCTCGATCCTTCCAGATTGGTTTGTGGGAGGTGGTCGGCGCTGGGAAGCGCCTCCCACATCCTCACTTCCACCTCGATCCTTCCTGCTTGGGGCCTGAGCCCTTGTGGGAATCGATCCTCCAGCTTGGAGCCTGAGCTTTTGTGGGAGGTGCTCGGTCGGCGCTAGGAAGGAAGCGCCTCCCACATCCTCACTTCCACCTCGATCCTTCCTGCTTGGTACGAACGACGGCCGTCAATCTCAGCGATGGTCGATATCGACCCCACGTCCGAATCAGCGGGACCCCGGAGTACCTCGGCGTCGGGTTCCGCGAGGGCGCGGCCTCGCTCAGACCAGGTGAGTCCGGACCAGCCCTGATGGTTGCTCTGTACCCGCAGGTCGACTACTCGGGCCTCACCGCGGGGGTCGAGTTCGAGCTGCTGGAAGGACCGCACGTGGTTGGGACAGGCCGCGTGTTGTGCGGCGTTGCCGTGAAGGGCGTTGCGATGACCGAACACGAGCGCTCGACAATTCGGTCTTCAATTCATTCGGACCACAGGCCGGGCAGTCAGGTCCTTCTGGAACTCGAAAGAATTGGCGAGCCGGCGTTCGATGAGATTTCCCGCGCAATCCGCGAAGCGGGGCTTCGGCCGCTGGAACAGATACGTGCGCTTCGAATGTTGGCCCTCCTCACCCGACAGGCTTGCCAATCGCGCCGACGTGACCTGCTCGACCTTGCTCTATCTCAAATGCAATCCACGGATATTCGCGTTCGCTCGGCCGCTGCGAACATGGCAATCGGAGTTACTTCAATCTTCAGGACGCTGTTGCCACCCCTGAGGGAATCGGTGAAGCCCTGACAGGATTGCCCCTCATCGGCCCGTCATCCGAAGCGAGGGAGGATCCCGTGGTGAATCGAGCCCTGCTTCTCTGCACCTCTGTGCTTGCACTCGTGGCGTGCTCGGGCGGCGGCACCGGAAGCGGCTCGACCGCCGGGAGCTCTGGCGGGAGCTCGGGCACGGCGCACGGCAGCACCACGACGGGCGGCTCGAGCGGTGGCTCCACGAGCGGAACGTCCGCCGGCAGCGCCACCGTGACCGGAACGATCCTCGGGGCCTCGTTCACACCCCAGGACGCCATCTCCGAGGTCAGCAGCAGCTCGACCTTCGTGGTGCTCACCAGCTACAGCGGCGTCTGCGCCCTGGCCATGGCCGACCCCAACGCGAGCAAGGCCAACTCCTCGACCTTGGTCTTCGACTTCTCCGGTGGAGCCACGGCGCGGGCCTTCAGCGCGCCGAACGACGTGGACGCCCAGTTCGCCAACTTCGATGCCACGTGCGGCAGCCCCAGCGGCGAGTCGGCGTCGGGAGGGACGGTGACCGTCACCCGGGCCGACGCCACGGGAATCGACGGGACCTTCGACCTCTTCATGGACAGCGCCACCACCGGCCACATCACGGGGACGTTCTCGGCGCCGACCTGCGCGGCCCCCGCTTCGGACGGCGGCTTCAGTTGCCGGTAGCGGTCCGCCGGGCGCTCTCAATCTCACATCCCGCTAGTCTAGGCCGAGGTCGCGGCCAGAATTCCGTCCGAGGCGCACATGGCAGACACGAGGACACCAGGAGGGCATCCGGCTGGAGGAAGCCCGAGGGCCTGCAACTTCTGCGGCAAGCCGCGGAGCGCCGTGGCCTGCCTGGTGTCCGGGCCGACGGTGGCCATCTGCGACGAGTGCGTCGGGCTGTGCAACGACATCATCGCCGAGGAAATCGACCGCGAAGACCAGCGGGCTGCGCCGAAAGCACGCGCGTTGGCACCGCTCCGACAGGCATTGCCGGTCCTCGAATCGCTGGGTGTTCCGGCTGGCCTGCTTGCGGAGCTCAGAGACACCCTCTCGGCGGTGGAACAATCTGAACCGCCCAGCACGGCGGGGGCGTCTTGAGACGCAAGCTCGAGAACCTGTGCTGCTCGTTCTGCGGGAAGGGCCAGCGCGAGGTGAAGAAGCTCATCGCCGGTCCGACGGTCTACATCTGTGACGAGTGCATCCGACTCGCAAACGATGTCATCGCGACGAGCGCGGCGCGCCGTGAACCGCAGAATGCGCCCCAATCGCCCCCGGCCTCGGCCAACCTCGATGAACAGCACTACGCGCTCGTTGTCGTGCGTTCGTTCGCCCGCGGTGAAGTGGAGCTCCGCGAAGTACCTGAGGCACTTCGCCAGCGACTCATCGACGCAGCAGCATCCGTTGAGGGGTGGCTCGCCCGGCCGAAGCCACCTCCTGCGAGTGGAGATCAGAGCTGACGCTGGGCGCTCCAAGGTCTCAGTGCCTTACGCCGCCTGCGTCCGGCTCCACGTCGACCCCCAGGACGACCCGCAGCCCCCCGATGAACCTCGATTGCCGTATCGCCTCCGGGTAGTCCTTGCCGGTCTCCAGGAGCTCCCGAATGTGCCCGACGGTCTCTCGGATGTCCGGGTGTGGAATCCCGCCGGGCGTGTCGATCTGAATCCGGAACTTCTGGCCCACCGATGCGGGGAATCCCAGGGCGAAGATCCCTTCGAGCGCAAGGTCGACCGCGCCGAGGACCGGGCGGACGATCCGAAACAGGAACGCCAACCCGTCGCCGTCATCCTCCTCCGGGTAGCGCTCGTCCAAGACGAGGTGGAGGACAAGTTCTGTGGTCCTCTCGTCCTCGGAGATCCGGTTGATCCGGAATGGCTTGGCCATTTCAGGAGCGCTCCATGTGAAGGCACCTCCACGCCCGAGCAAACAGCGTTGATTCTGCACGCATCGCGCTGATTCCTTTCCAAACTCCGCTGATCCGCTTCTTCCACCAAAGCACTTCCCAAGGCTTCCGTGCATCGGCGCGGAACCCTGCTTCACGTACGCGACCGCGTCCAGCTCGACGGGCCGGGTGAGATCGATGACCAGGTGGCCGCGGAAGGCGCCA
>JAFEBB010000044.1 GCA_018266075.1 Deltaproteobacteria bacterium
AAGCTGCAGAGCGTCCAGCAAGCTTGGCGGACGACCTTCATCAAGCTGCAGAGCGCCCAGCAAGGTCTGCGGACGCGGGTCATCAACCTGCGGAGCGTCCAGCAAGGTTGATCCAGCGGGTCGGACACCCGCGAGACCCCACGCATGTGCTTGAAATCGGGCGCTTCACACCACGCGGTGCCCCGAGTGTGACAGCGGAGCTGTCGCGAGCCATCGGCGCTCGTGGCGCGCCGAGCACACACCCCCGCACTCGCGCGGCCGAGAACCCAAGTAAGACCCCTTGGAGGCCGTCATGAAGGTGCACGGATCGACCAGCCGCCCCGCTTCGACGCAGACGAGCTCGAGCCAGCCGTCCTCGTCGAGCTCGCAGCCGGCGACCACGCCGAGCACGAAGGCCAAGCCGGCCACGCCGCCTCACACGCACGACGTCTTCGAGAACGGCAAGTGGTACACGGTCATCCGCAGCAACGCCAAGGTCGTCCACGGCACCGCGGGCAACGACATCATCATCGGCGGCAGCGCCAGCCAGAAGATCATCGGCGGCGGCGGCGACGACATCATCATGGGCGGTGGCGGCGGCGACACCATCCTCGGCGGCAAGGGCAACGACACCATCGACGGCGGCTCCGGCGGCGACACCATCCACGGCGGGCTGGGCAACGACAAGATCACCGGTGGCCGCGGCGACGACAAGCTCTTCGGCGATGGCGGTAACGATCGCCTCGCAGGCGGGATCGGCGACGATCACCTCTCGGGCGGCAAGGGGAACGACAACCTCTCCGGCGGCATGGGCATCGACGTCCTCAAGGGCGGCCTGAACAACGACGTCCTCAGCGGCGACGCCGGCCCCGACTTCATCGACGGCGGCAAGGGCAACGACACG
Organism: Deltaproteobacteria bacterium; assembly: GCA_018266075.1. Lineage (GTDB taxonomy): Bacteria > Myxococcota > Myxococcia > Myxococcales > SZAS-1 > SZAS-1. Next base: position 884 of record JAFEBB010000044.1, read on the forward strand.
GTCAGCTTCCAGACCCAGAGCGGCCCCGGCTTCGACAAGAACGATCCGAACAGCGGCGTGAAGGTCGAGAAGGACGTGAAGTCGACCTACAAGTCCAAGTACGAAGGCGTGAACTACGCGGGCAGCGCGTACGGCGGCTCCCGCGCGGACGGCGGCGGCGGCGTGGACGGCCTCAAGGGCGTGGAGAACGTGGTCGGCTCGTCGAAGAACGACCAGATCGACGGCAACTGGAACAAGGTCGACGGCGGCGGCGGCAACGACACCGTCAACGGCGCCAAGACCCGCGTGCCTGCCAGCGCCCCGGTGAACGTGGGCGGCGCGAGCGTGAGCGTGCAGAAGTCCAAGCTCACCGGCGGGACCAGCATCAGCGTCACCGGCGGCTCGGGCAACGACCACATCCAGGTGAGCCAGAAGGGCAACACCGTCTCGGTGATGGCCAACGGCACCGTGCGCACCTTCAAGATCCAGGGCTCCCTCGACGCGGTGAACGTCGACGGCGGCGACGGCAACGACAGAATTCGTGCGCGTGGCTTCGGCAGCGGCACGGCCGTGACCCTCAGCGGCGGCAACGGCAACGACGTGCTCCGCGGCGGCAAGGAAGACGACACCCTCAACGACGGCGCAGGCAACGATCGCCTCTATGGCGGCGGCGGCGACGACGGCCTCACCAACAGCGCCGGCCGCGACGTGCTCCACGGCGGCGCGGGCAACGACCTGCTGGTCTCCAGCACCATCGACGCGGGCGACGTGCTCGACGGCGGCAAGGGTTTGGACAACATCTCGTTCGCCCAGGTCGGTCACCAGTTCGCGGTGCGCGCGCAGATCGGCGGCACGGCCCAGCGCATCGACGCCAACGGCAAGGCCTACGGTCCCAAGGCGCACATCACCGGCTCGGCGGACGACCTCGAGGGCACCGAGGAGAACGACATCCTCATCGGCGACTCGAAGGACAACCACCTCCTCGGCCGCGGCGGCGCGGAAATCTTGAAGGGCGAGGGCGGCAACGACCTGCTCGAGGGCCGCTACGGCGACGCGGACAAGCTCCTCGACGGCGGCTCTGGCAACGACGTGGCCACCATCGACCCGCAGGACAAGAAGGCAGTGCGGAACGTCGAGGTGCTCCGTCGGGGCATCTCGCTCCGCTAGGGCGAACGCCGCGTTGACCGCGTGTTTCAGGAGTTCCACCAAATACGCGCGTGCTAGAACGTGCGCATGACATGGCGTTTCGAGTGGGTCGTCGTGGTGGCAGCGCTGTGGATGACGACCGGCTGCTTTCAAGCCGCAGAGACCCAACTCACCTCGAGCTCGAGCGGTGCCACGTCGTCTGCGTCGTCGACCTCGACCAGCTCCACCACGGGCACCAGCGGAAACACGACAGGCTCCAGCGGCACGAGCTCGACCAGCACGACCTCGTCCAGTTCGTCGAGCTCGAGCACCACGGGCAGCAGCGGCGGAACGACGGGCGTCGCGGGAACGGGAGCGATCGTCGGCCAGCTCGATGGCTCGACGCGCGTCGCAGCCTCGGTGATCTCGGCCGACTCGGAGTGGAACGGCCACAGCACGGCCTACATCATCCTCTCCGACAGCGCGGATGCGTGCGGCGACCTCGCGGCGGGCCCGTTTGCGAACTCGGACGCGCTGCTCTTCCAGCTCTACACCATCACGCCCGACGGCGGGTCGGAGGCGCCCTCGGCGCCAGGCGTGTTCACGCTCACCGTGCCCACCCAACCTGGTCTCGAAACGGGCGTGGGCAACTTCTACGAGTTCGGCGCGAGCTGCCTGAGCTACGTGGAAGAGAGCCGCTCGGGCACGGTGACCCTCACCTCGGTGAACAACGGCCAGTACGCGGGAACCTTCGACCTCGTCGTCCGCGCGAACAACAGCAGCGTGTCCGACCACATCACCGGGAGCTTCGACACGAGCTTCTGTCAGAACCTCGCGGACGCGACGAACAACGTGGAGCACGTCCTGCCGGTGACCGCGTGCCCATGAGTCGCTCGATCGTGCTCATGGGCGCGATGGCCCTGCTGTTCACGGGCTGCTTCAGCTCGCCAGCCGAATCGCCTGGAACATCGACCGGACTCGCGACCGCGACCGGCGGCTTGGGCTCGACCGGCAACGCGAACGGGTCGAGCACGTCATCGACCGGTGCGCAGTCCACGGGCTCGACCATCGGGACGTCCGGGACGACTTCATCGACGACGGCGACGAGCACCAGCTCGACAGGAATCGCCGCGTCGTCGACGAGCAGCACGACTTTCACATCGGGGACTTCGTCGGCCTCGTCGACGTCGGGCGCGAGCTCCACGGGCTCGAGCACCGGCGGCGATTGCCTCTGCAGCCAATCCGCCAGCATATGGATCGACAACGGCGACATCGGCGCGTCCTGTACCGGCGCGGATCCCGACGGCGGCTCGGCGCAGGGAACGTGTCCGTCAGGTGAGGTCTGCTTGTTCCAGCATGGCCCTGGCTCGCTCGCGAACTGCTACCTGCTGGCAGGCCCGGGATGCAGCTGCCCAAACCTGGCCTGTGGCGGCGGATTCTTCGGTGCAGCTTGGGTGTGCATTCCGAGCTGCCAGCCCGCCGGACCAGCCTGTCCCGGCGGCTTGACTTGCACGTCTTGGACGCCGAGCCAGGATGGATACGGCACCTGCAGCGCACCCTGTCGCGACGACGCTGATTGCCAGGCGCCCATCGAGGATGGAGGTCGCGCTCGTACGTTTGTGTGCCGAGGCGGAAACTGTGTCTGCCAGACGGACGCGGACTGCGCCAACCTTCAGGACGGCTTCTACTCTTGCGACACGCAGACAGGCGTCTGTTACGCCGCTTGCTCGGGATGCGCGGCGACCGGCTTCTGCTGCTCTGAGGCGCACGGCCTTCAGTATTGCGACTACTTCTATGGCGCCCCGACCGGCCCAGGCGCCACGGCCACCGCCCCCGTGTGCAGTGGCCCCTGAACGCCCGCTTGCTCGCTCAGGGTTGCGCCGCTGTCATCCTTTGGTGAGGATGCGTTGAGCAGCGCCGTCACCGAGGTCTCCGTGGCCGAAGACAACACCGATCCCAGCGAGCTCGACATCGGCGACGAGCTCGGCGAGCTCACCGAGGAGCTGGTCTCCGACGAGCCGCCCGCAGTCGCCTTCCTGGGCCGCCTCTTCTCGCAGCCCGAGGGCAAGTGGCACCCCGTGCGCGCCCTCGTGGCCGACCTGGGCGAGGTCGCCACCAAGATCGGCATCGCCGAGGACGCCTACCGCATCAACCTCGAGGTGATGTGGAACAAGTGTCCGCCCACCTCGCAGGGGCCGAACTGGGCGATCATCGTCTTCTACTCGCCCGAGTGGAACGGCGTGGCCAACACCGTCCTCATCGACAAAGGCGAGCTCGCGCTCTTCCGGAACTGAGTCCCGCGACCGCGCTAGACTCGGGGCATGCTCAAGGCCTGCCCCGGATGTGAAGGCGAGCTCGACGTCGCACCCTCCAATCCCGGCGTCTTCGTCTGCGGCGCCTGCGACGGGCGCTTCATCGTCCGTGCGGCGCTCGAGAAGTTCAACGTCTCGGTGCCCCACCACATCGCCCGCAAGATGCCGCGAAGGCCGCGCACCTGCGCCGGCTGCCAGTCGGGCATGGACACCATCCAGCTCGAGGGCGTGACGCTCGATTATTGCGCCGACTGCGGCGCGCTCAACTTCGACTCGGGCGAGCTCGACCAGGTCCGTCGCGAGCGTCCGAAGGAAGGCCCGCCGCCCGACGCGCGTCCGATCGAGTGCGACGGCTGCGGCCAGCTCAAGCAGATCTCCCAGCTCCGCTCGCGCGACGGCAAGGCGCTCTGCAAGGCGTGCTGGAACGATGATCCGCATCAAGAGGGCGCCGCGCTCAACGAGCGCGACTACCGCCACGCCCAGCGCCACGCGTCCTACGACCGCACCGAAGACATCACCCCCGGCGGCCACCAGGACTACGGCCTCGCCGACGACGGCGCGAACGCGGGGTTCGTCCTCCTCGACGTGCTGGCTCGCATTTTCTCCTAGACGCCCCAAGAGGGCGGAGCCGCGCAGCTCGAGTCGATTCGAGTGCTTACGTCCGAAACGTCGGGCGATGTAGGACTTGAAGCAACAAAGAAACTTCTAGCAAGATAAGTCCTGCGCTTGCTCCCGGTGCATCCGACCGAGGGGCCACTCACCGCCACGCTTCCGAGGGGAACGATGCCGCTCAAGATCAGCGACACCCAGCTCGCCGACGCCTATTCCAAGCTGCAGGCCGCCAACAAGAAGGACGCGTCGGTCAAGATCGACGACACCAACGTGCTCCAGCTCCTCGCCGCCGTGGGCGACTCGAGCTCCAGCAAGGCGACGACCATGCTGAGCAAGCTCAGCGCGCCGGGCATGACGCGGCAGCAGCAGTTCGACCTCGTCAACAAGGGCATGTCCAAGACGGAGAAGTCCGACCTGGGCAAGATCCTCGACCAGGGCGACGTGCCGCTCACCGCCTCGGCCAAGAACTTCCTCGAGGCCCTCACCGGACGCGGCACCCTCGACGGCGGCCAGCCCGCGCTCTCGCTCACGTTCGATCCGAAGAAGGGCATCGCCGGCGCGCTGGCGTCGGGCTCCACGCTGGAGGCCATCGACCTCTCGTCGGCTCCGGGGGAGCGGCTCCACCTCGAGGACACCGTCGAGCTCGGCACCGGGGACAAGTTCGGCAAGTTCATGACTGGCGCCAACGCGGCCGACTTCATGAAGGGCGTGCAGGAGGGCGACGTCATCCGCTACCGCACGCGCGACGCGAAGGGCAACGCGAGCGACTGGGTCACCGTGACCGCGCACACCGAAGGCGCCGCCGTCAAAGACACGCGCGATGCGGTCGTCGCCTTGAAGCGCATCACCCTGGCCGACGCGGGCGGCGGCAAGCTCAGCGTCGCGAACATGGAGACCCGGCCCATCTCCGAGCCGGGCGCCAAGCTTCAGTTCACCAACGTGCGCACCGGCGAGAAGACGGTCGTCTCCCTCGACAACGACGGCACCTTCCCCGCGAAGCTCCAGCTGAACGGCAAGGCCGGCGACACCTTCGCGGTCTCTGCCTCCGACGGGAAGAACAACCTCGGCTTCACGCAGTCGGTCGGAACGGTCTCGGTCGCGGGCGTGAGCACCGGCGGCGGCGGCGGGAAGATCGATCTGCCGGATCCGGTGCTGCACAAGGACCAGATCAACAAGGACGGCACGCCGCAGTACACCACCCAGCGCTACACCGGTCCGCTCTTCAAGGACGGCGTGGACATGACGGACGTGGTCCAGGGCTACCTCGGCGACTGCTACTGCCCGAGCGCCTTCGCGGCCATGGCCAAGGCCGATCCGAACATCATCAAGAACGCCATCCAGGACAACGGCGACGGCACGTACACGGTCACCTTCAAGCAGCGCGACTGGCAGACGGGCACGTACAAGCCCGTCGAGGTGAAGGTCGACGGCGACCTCTACACGCGCAGCTACGGCGGCCCCATCTACGGCTCGTCGAGCGGCGACACCTCCACCGGGAAGATGGAGCTCTGGTTCCCGCTGATGGAGAAGGCCTGGGCCCAGTTCAAGGGCGGCAGCGAGGGCTACAACGGCATCGGCAACGGCGGCATGAGCGACGAGGTCTTCGAAGCCATCATGGGCAAGCGCGGCACGGAGAGCGACATCTCCTCGCAGAGCGGCGATCACCTCTTCGCCGCGGTGAAGCACGCCATCGACGGCCACCTGCCCATCTCCGCCGGCACCTACGGCGACGACGAGAAGGCCAAGTACACCAACACCGGCGTGTACGCGGACCACTCGTACTCGGTCGTTGGTTACAAGGAAGAGGGCGGGGTGAAGTACGTCCAGCTGCGCAACCCCTGGGGCGAGAGCGAGCCCGCGGGCGACGGCAAGGACGACGGCATCTTCTATCTGCCGATGGACAAGTTCCAGAAGCTCTACCAGACCCTGATGACGGTCGAAGGCTAAGGAAAGAACGCCATGGCCATCCCTCCTGAACCGCTGAACGAGGTCCTGCCGCAGGCCGCGTGCGTCGTGGACGCCGAGGTCGTCGAGGTGCTCTCCAACGGCCCGACACCTCCGCAGCCCAACGCTCCGCAAGCCGCCACCAGCGCCGGCCGCCTGGCCCCGAGCCAGGTGGTGCGACTGAAGATCAAGCGCGTGCTCCGCGGCAAGGCGCCGGCGGAGGTGGTCGTGGAGAAGCCCGAGGCCGGCTACGCGCTGCGCGCCGGCAACCACGGGCCGTTCCTCCTCGACGGCGCCGCCCAGCCGAAGATCCTGGGCCGCTATGGCCCGGACAGCTGGTCGATGTCGAAGCTCGAGGACGCGCTTCGCCAGAGTTAGCGAGAACGCGGAGCTCGACGAAGGGTCGCGGGGCGCCCTTCGTCAGCTTCGGTTCGTCGCGATGCAGGGAGCGCCCGAGGTGGGCGGGCGCGTATCACCCCGCTGCGTCAGCTGCCCGCGTCGGGATTGCCGCCGTCGACGTCCGCCGGATTGGTCGGACGGAACACGCGCCAGCGCGAGAAGTGCGGCACCGAGCCGCGCATCACGTTCTGCGTGATGTCCGGCTGCGCGCCGTCCACGAGCTGCCAGGGAAAGCCGTCCACCGCGGGCGCCGTGTAGAGGAACACGTCCGACAAGCCGGTGTAGGGAATCACCAGCGTCGCGGGCCGGAGCAGCGTCAGGCCTTCGGGGCTGAGCAACACCGACGGGCTCGCGGGCGTCATCCCCGGCGGGTCGTCCGGCGGCTGAGGATCCTCGCCGAGATAGACCGGCGTCGACTGCGTCAGCGCCCCGAAGGGCATCACCAGCTCCACGCCCGCAACGGCGCCCTGGCCGACGATCGTGCCCCCGGCGCTGTCCATGGTGGTGACGCTGATGGTGGTGGTGGTCGGCTCGACGGTGTCGCCGCAGCCGCCCATGGCCACAACCAAGCCGAGCAGGACGAGCTTTCGCATGGCTCGATTGTGCCAGCAGCGCGGGGCGCTTCCCAGCCCCGCAAACGCAAACGCGCCGCCCGGTCGTCCCGGACGGCGCGTCGGAACCTCAATCTTCGTCTACAGCGCGGTGACGAAGAGGCCCAGCGGCCAGAACGAGTAGTCGCTGGTGCCGTTGGCGAAGGCCATCACCTGGAACATCGCGTAGTCCTGGCTCGAGGCACCCGAGGGAACGTTGATGACCAGCGTGGCCGTGTCGCCGTTGTTCATGTTCACGGAGCCGTTGAAGCCGCTGCTCTGGGTGAGCGTCTGGCCGTCGGAGGTGGTGAGCTTCCAGGTGGCGTTGAAGCTCGCCTGGACCGGATAGACCATCACCATGAACCTCTGGCTCACCGCGCGCTGGGTGAAGGCGCTGAGGTTGTAGGTCACCGTCTGGCCGGCCTTGGTGGAGACGATGTTGTTGTGGTCCACGCTCACGCCGAAGAACGCGTAGCTCGGCGAGGGGATGCAGGGCGACTCACCGGTGGTCTCCGAGCGCGCCGCGGCCGAGTTCGACCAGATGCGCTGCACCATGAAGCCGCTCGAGTCGTGCATCATGCTGCCGATGCAGAGGTCGCCCACCTCGCCGGGCACGAAGCTCCAGGCGCTGGAGTAGTCCTCGATGGCGTAGCTGGAGGTGTCGGTGCCGAAGCCCGTGGTGGGGAAGGGATCCGTGGCCGCCTCCATGTACTCGTGCGAGGCCGCGACCGTCAGGTAGTCCTTCACGCTCATGCCCGGAGGCGTCTGGGTGCAGGTGGGGAGCACCGCGTACGAGACGTTCACCGCCGTGCCGCCCGCGGGCGTGTACGTGAAGTAGCTGTGGTAGCCGCCGAAGTCCTGGCAGCTCGTGCCGCCACCCTGGCCGAGGCTGATGGTGGTCGAGGACGGGTAGAAGATGGCGTAGAGCGGCTCGGTGACGGTGGTCGAGGTGCCGGGAATGGTCGCGCCCGGGGCGAGCAGCGTGCCGTCGTCGAGCTTGCCCTTGAGATACGCCTGGATCTGGTTGTCGCTGATGCTGGTGGGCGCCGTGTCGGTGAGGTGCACCTTGGCGATGTGCGTGCCCGCGCCCACCTGGTAGTCGGCGCCAACCGTGGTCAACCAGCTCGAGCCGACGACCCAGTCGCCGAACGCCTCGGCGTCCGACTGGTGGTCGTAGCCATTGAAGGTGATGGTCGAGAGCTGCAAGGCGCCCAGGGTGGGCGTGCCCGAGTTGTTCGGCACCTGCGGATAGGCCGCGTGCGAAGCGACCTGGAAGCCGCCCGTGCTCGAGGTGCCCGCGGTGGTCACGCCGGTGGTTCCGGTCGTGCCCGTGGTGGTCGACGACGCCGTGGTGCTCGAAGCCGTGGTCGACGACGCGGTCGTCGAGCCCGTGGTGGAGCCCGTCGAGCTCGTGCCCGTAGACGTCGTCTGACCCGTGGTCTGACCCGTGGTGCCCGTGGCGGCCGCGGCCGTCGTGCCACCGGTGCTGGTGCTGCTGCCCGAGTCCTTGCCGCCGCAGCCGATGAGGCTGAACCCAGCGACCGCCACCACTGCCAAGAGCATCCGCTTCATGCCGACCTCGTCCTTGCGTGAAGGGCGCCGCCCTTCGAATTGCGCGCCGCCCTGTGCAGGAGCGGTGCCGTCCACGGCCAGATCGCCCTGTAGGCGATTTGACCTGACTTTTTCAAGCGTCGTCCGAATCCCGGACAGTGAATTCCGTGGGCGTTACCGGGCTGGCGGTAGGCTATTGGCGCGAATGGGGACGGTTTTTCCGAGTCGGACACGTTCGTTCCATCCTGGGTGAGCCCCGGCCGGGGAGTGGCTCTCTGGCTCGTCCGACCGGGCACTGGCCAGGATCGTCCCAAAGCAGGGCACGTGCCTCGACCGCGCTGGAAGGCGCATACTCGGCGGCGGAGCGCACGTGAGCTGGCGAGTCGACACCCTTCCTCTGCCGCTGCGGCCGCTGCTCTACGCCTTCGGGGTGGTCGCGGCTGCGGGGCTCGCGCTGGTCTGGGGGCTGCTCAAGCTGACGGTGCGCGTGCGCAACGTGGGCGAGGTCCCCGCCGATCAGAATGCAGCGACCATCGAGTGCGCCTGGCACGAAGCGCTCTTGCCGTACTTCATCGCGCGGATGCCGTACCCGAGGCCGTACGTGTGGATGAACCATCCGGCGCTGTACATGAAGGGCATCCACGTCTTCCTGGGGTGGATGGGCGTGGGCGAGCTGGTGCTGGGCTCCTCGGGACACGGCGGGCGCGCGGCCCTGGCGGCGCTGGGCCCCAAGGTGCAGGCCGGCCAGTCCACGTTTTTGAATCCCGACGGGCCCCATGGCCCGGCGCACGTCGTCCGCGATGGCGTGCTCGACTTGTCGATTGCGACGGGCGCGCCGGTGCTCGCGCTTCGGCTGACGTGTTCGGGCGCGATTCGCATTCCCACCTGGGATCGCAAGGTCATCCCGCTGCCGTTCAGCCGCATCGACGTGCACCACGCGCCGCTTCGCGTGGTCACCGCAGCGGATCGCGAGGCCGCACGCGCCGCCATCGCCAGCGACCTCGGGCTGCCCTGATCACTTCGCGGGCGTCGCCTCGCGGTGGATCGACGCCAGGATGCCCGCGCAGTGCTCGCGCGCAATGGCCTGATCCTCCGGCTTGCCTGGCGTCAGCAGCGACAACACCACGAGCGCGTCCTGGTCGTGCAGCGCGTAGATCTCGCCGTGCGGCAAGCCCAGCGCGAGCCCGACTTTGACGAGCGGGTTGTCGGAGCTCAGGTGCGCCACGAACTTCCGTCCCAGGAAGACGCCCAGCGGTGTCTGCAGCGTGGCCGGCGCGATGTCGCTCGCGTGGTACTCCTCGACGATGCCGTCGAAGAAGCCGGTGGGGTCCGTGATGCCGGGGAAGACCTGGGCGATGCACGCCACGTCGTCGGCGAAGGCGCTGAAGACGACGTGGTCGAAGCCCTTCTTGTGTTCGAGCTCGCCGTCCCAGCCGCCGTGGAGCGTGAAGCCGTAGCCCGCCGCGCTGAACGGCTTCGGCGCGCGCTTGCAGCCTCCCAAGGCCACCAGCACCGTGAGAAGCACCCATCGCTTCATCATGCCGTCCACCTGACGCTGAAGGTCGCGGCCATCTGCTCGCGCCGCGCCAGCTCCACCGAGAGGTTCGCGGCGCCCACCGCACGCAGGCCGCCGTCGAGCACGCCGCGGTAGAAGCCGGGGAACTGCACGAAGCCGAAGTCGATCTCGAAGTGCGAGCTCGCGAGCTCTCGCAGGTTGGCGGTGGTGTAGTTGTTCGCGTTGCGGAAGCTGCGCGTGAGCCGATCCAGCGTGCGGCGCGGGCCGATGAGCTTGAGCAGCGAGAGCTGGGCGCGGCCGATGAGCGTGCGCTCGAAGCCGCGGATGAAGGCCTGGCCCATCTGGAAGTAGCGCTCGTCCTCGGCGGCCGCGGGGAAGTGGATCTCGCCGAGCGACTTGAGCAGCTGCATGTAGAGCTCGAGCGGGTACGCGGCGCGCGGCGGCTGCTCCGGCTCGATCCCCAGCTTCACCAGCGCTTCGCGCGCGCCCGGCTTCCACGGCGGCCCGAAGGCGCGCAAGAGCGCCTCGACCGAAGCCCCGAACACCACGCGCTCGTCATGGCCCCCAGCCATGGGCGCATCCTATCCCGACCCGGCGTGCGAGCCGGGCGGAGGAAGCGTGCGAAGCAGCGCGCCGGAGCCGTCGTACTCGGCCTGGCACGCCGACGGGTTCTGGTTCTTGGTCCCCGCCGTAACCATGAAGGGCTCCGGGCCCGGGCCCACGGCAGCCACGTAGGTCTTGGCCACGTCGTCGCACGTCGGCGCGCCCGCGCCGGGCCGCACCTGGCAGATCACCATGCGCTCGCCGCCCTTGGGCATGCCGCCGTCCACGAGCTCGGAGACGATGTCCGAGAAGTCGTTCGGGTCGAAGACCATGGCCTGCGCGCAGCCGAGCTTGACCAGCTCGGGCGTGCCGGGCGCGTTCATGCCCTTGCTCAGCACCTTCCCGCCCTTGCTCGCGACGCTGACGATCTTCTTGCCCGTGTCGCTGCGCGCGAAGATCACCAGGCCGACCGCGGCCGCGCCGACGACCAGCAGCATCAGCCCGCCCACGATGATGAGCGCGATGAGGCAGCCGTTGGACTTCTTCTCCTGGGCGGGCGCGGGGTTCATGCCCGCGCTCTATCACGCGTGGGCGTGCGTGCGCCGCGTGGATCGCCGGTAGCCCGTGGAGAACACGAACACGAGGATGAACTGCACGAGGAAGTAGGTCATCACCGACGACGCGACGGTGGTGCGCGGGTAGCTGGCTGCGATGGTCATGCAGAAGCCGATGTTGCGCAGCGCGGTGGCCACCGAGAGCGTGTGCCGGTTCTCGAGGGGGTCGCCGCCCAGCAGCCAGCCCGCGGCCAGCGACGCGAAGACGATGAGCATCATGGCCAGGATTCCCCGCGAGCCCTGGATGGCGCCCACGGCGCGCACGAGCGAGGGCGCGAGCATCACCAGCAGCGCCACCACGGCGGCGAACACGAGGATCGCCAGTGGACGCTTCAGCGTCTGGGACAGGGCCGGCGCGCGCTGCGCGAGCACCAGGCCGATGATCAGCGGCAGCAGCTGAAACACGAGCAGCTTCGTCACGAACAGCCCCATGGGGACGTGCGCCTCGCCGGCGTGCGGCAACAGGAGCTGAGCGGTGATCGGAATGGTCACCACCGAGAGCAGCGGGAGCACGAAGGTCAGATCGACGGCGAGGTCCTCGTTGCCGCCTGCGGCTTTCCCCGCCGTGCGCGCGACGAAGGGAACGCCTGGCGCGATCGCCATCCACAAGATGCCCACGCCGATGAACGTCTCGAGCTGGAGCCCGTGCACCACGAGGTACCCGACCAGTGGCACCACCACGAAGTTCGCCAGGCAGGTGCGGGCGAGCATCCGCCAGTCCCGGAGTGTGGCCATCAGGGTCTTCGCGTTGGCGTGGAGGCCCGCGTCGAGCATCAACGACACCAGGGCGATGATCGCCACCAGCTTGACGGCGATCATGGCGGGTCCTCCTCGACCTTCGGCTGTGGCGCGCGGTGCATCTTGTCGGGCAGGCACTCGGGCTCGGTGGCGGCGGCCGAGCGCGCGGCGAGCGTGCGCACCAGGTCCATGTCGATGAACGGGTTGGCGGTGGGCAGCTTCACCGGCGAGCCGCGCGGGATCTTCATGGAGCTCGGGTGGTACCCCGCCGACGCGCCGGTCCACTCGCCGCGATCGGTGCGGATAAAGCCGTAGTTGTCGAGCTCGAGCTCGTAGGTGAGCACCATCGGCGCGCAGACGAGCTTCTTGTCGGTGGCGGTGACCTTCGGCTCGGTGAAGTAGCGGACCACGTTCAGCGTGGTGGTGATCTCCAGCCGGTTGCCGATGCGCTTGGTCTTGAGGGAGTAGGACGCGACGGGCTTGTTGTAGATCTCGCCGTGCTTGCCGATGTCGATGTAGAGGCCCTGGCTCAAGCGGCCCATGACGTTGGTGAGCGCGATGTGGAAGAGCGCCGGCGTGAGGTCGGAGTCGCTGCGCGCGTTCACGAAGGCGTCGCGGCCGAGCACGTCCACGCGCTGGCCGGTCATGTCTCCCATGTAGATGGCGCCGAGCAGGCCCTGCACGTCGCCCGACGCGAAGCACACGCCGTCGTGCAGCACCGGAAAGCGCGGCTCGGGCTCGAGCACCGAGGCGATCGCATAGCCGTCGCATTGGCCGCCCCAGTCCACGTTTGCCGGGTGGCTGCGGATCTCCCAGTCCAAGCCTTGCGACGCGTGCCCGGTCACCAGGTCCATCTTCTCGATCGGCGACGGCTCGTTCGGCGAGATCCACCGACGCGTGAGCCCGCCGCGCTTGTACGGCCACCAGTAGGCGTTCCACGGTTGCTTCTGCGGGCTGCCGGAGTCGGGGAGGGCGTCGGCGGCGATGATGAGGTCCACCCACCGGCCCGAGTCGTACGCCTCGTCGCCGATGATGTGGATGCGCGGCAGGCCGAAGTGTGCGTCCTCGGCGGCCCGCTCGAGCTGGGGTGGGGCGGGCAGCGCCGCAACGAGGAACAGACCGACCGCGAGGTGAGGCTTCAGAGAACGCACGGCGCCGTCGCACCCCACGGTGGGAAAATCGTTTCCACGCGAGGGCGTGCCGTTCCGCTTCGCCGCGGAGGTCCCGCCTCGCGGAGATGGGTTGTGCAAGGCCGGGGCCGGGGCGCTGTTGGCTACTTGGAGCTTTCGAGCAGCTCGAGCAGCGCGTCGGTGAGCGCGGCCATGCGCGGGTAGTCGAGCGCGTCGGCCGTGTCGGTGGGGTCGTGGTAGCGCGTGGTGCGGAACTCGCCGGTGTCGGTGAGGAAGATCGCAGGCACCTTGGCTTGCCAGAACGGCGCGTGGTCGCTGCGCCAGATGTCGGGGAACTTCTCGGCGATCGCGCGCGGCGGCTCGAAGAGCTCCATCGCCAGCTCCGGCGCCACCTTCTCTCGCGCGCGTTTCAGCGCCTGCACGGACGCGTCCGCGTCGGTGATGGCGATGACGGAGAGGAAGTCGCCCGTGTCCGGCGCGAGCCACGAGAGCGGCGGCGGATAGGTCTGCGAGTGCGGCCGCTGGTCGAACGCGCCCACCATGTCCATCACGATGGCGACGCGAATTCGCGCGCGCTCCTCGGGTTTCAGCATCTCCACGAAGGTGTTGCTGCCGTGCAACCCGTTCTCTTCCTCGTTGAAGAAGCAGAGCTCCACGTGGCTCGCGGCCTCGGGCGAGAGCAGCCGCGCGAGCTCGAGCAATACGGCCACGCCGCTGCCGTCGTCATCGGCGCCGGGAGATTTCGACACCGCATCGAGATGCGCAGCGATGACCGTGATCGGCCCATCCGCGAGGTGCTTCGTGGCGATGAGGTTGTTCGAGCGCGAGGCGAGCTTCGGATCCGTGTTCCCGGCGTGGGACGTGTGCTGCACGGCCTGGCTCTCCACGCTCCAACCCAGCGCCTGCAGCTTCTGCGCGAGCCGCGACTGCGTCTCGAAGTTCGCCGGCGACTGGGTGAGCTTCACCGCACGGAACCAGGGCAGCGCCGCGACCTGAAACTGCAGCTCGTTCGCCGACGCACGCCGTGTGACCGGGGCGCCCATCGACGCAGCCCACAGGCGCGGCCGCCAAAGCCCCAACACCACCGCGACGAACGCGGCGGTGAGCAGCAGCAGGGCAATGGCGACACGCTTGATCCAGCGAAGCATCGCCGGAAGCTACATCAAGCCACGCGCGCTTCGGCGCCGGTCGAGAGCTTCTCGAGAAGCTCGACGACCTTGGCGCGCACCGGCTCCTCGTTCGACTGCTTGGGCAGCGGCGTGGGCTGGCCCTTCTGCATGTAGCTGCCGCTGGGCACGTCGTCGAAGCAGGCCACGCCGAAGCGGCGCACGGCCTCCTCGAGCGTGCACGCGAAGCCAATGGCCCGCATGATCGGCCCGCCGATCATCTGCGCAATCTTGGGCTGCCCGCCGCCGAAGCGCGTTCCCATGATGATGCCCGGGTGCACGGAGACGGCCGTCACGCCGTCGCCCGCGTACCGCTTGGCCTGCTCCACGGTCATCATCACCGAGGCGTGCTTGGCCGCGGCGTAGGTGCCGAAGGTCGAGAACTTCTTCGGCTCCACGAGGCTGTCCACCTCCACCGGGAAGCGGTCGAGGAAGCCGGTGGCCACGTTCACCACGCGGCCCTTGGCAGCGGCGATCGCAGGATGCAACAGCTTCTCGAGTTGGTACGCGCCCACGGTATTCAGCGCGAAGGTCGACTCGATGCCGTCCGCCGTCTTCACCATGTTCTTGAAGTTGCCGCCCGCGTTGTTGAGCAGCACGTCGATCTTCTGCGTCTTCGCGAGGACCGCGTTCGCCAGCGCCTGCACGCCCGCGCGCGTGGACACGTCGCCGAGGATGACCTCCGCGTCACCGCCCGCGGCCTTGGCGGCGGAGACGGTCTCGTTGGCGCGCGCGCTGTCGCGGCCGATGACGTAGACCTTGGCGCCCTGCTTGGCGAACTCGATCGCAGCCGCCTGACCCAAGCCGCTGGTTGCGCCGGTGATGACGACGACCTTGCCCTTGCAGTTCATGGTTCCCTCCCGCGAGGAAGCTTCGAGGCCGAAATCATGCACCAGCACCCGCGCGGAAGCGTGAGGGAATGATGAAGAAGTGCAAGGTCGGCCCATGAACGCCACGCGTTCGGACTTGCGCGAGCCGTTCCCGGGTGGTCGGATCGTCGCGCACCGGAAAAAGGGGACACGCCATGCGCACCGTGATCAAGAACGGAACCTGTGTCACCGCGAGCGACACCTTCGCGGCCGATCTGTGGATCGAGAACGGCAAGATCTCCGCGCTCGTCGCGCCGGGCACGGACCTCGGCAAGGCCGACACGGTCGTCGACGCCAAGGGCAAGTACGTCATCCCCGGCGGCATCGACGCGCACACCCACCTGGACATGCCCTTCGGCGGCACGTCTTCGATCGACGACTTCGACTCCGGCACGCTCGCGGCGGCGCACGGTGGAACGACGTGCATCGTGGACTTCGCCATCCAGCAGAAGGGCGGGGCGCTGCGCACCGCGCTCGACACCTGGCACGCCAAGGCCGAGGGCAAGGCGCACGTGGACTACGCGTTCCACATGATCGCCAGCGACATCAACGAGCAGACCATCCCCGAGATGGGCCAGATCGTCCGCGAGGGCGTGACCAGCTTCAAGATGTTCATGGCCTATCCGGGCGTGTTCCTGCTCGACGACCAGAGCATCTTCAAGGCCATGCTGCGCGCGGGTGAGCTCGGCGCGCTCATCTGCATGCACGCCGAGACCGGCCTGCCCATCGACGTGCTCGTGGAGCGCGCCGTGAAGGCCGGACACACCGCGCCGATCTATCACGCGCTCACCCGGCCCGAGGCCGCGGAGGCCACCGGCACCGAGCGCGCGCTCGCGCTCGCGGAGATGGCGAAGGTGCCCGTGTACATCGTGCACCTCTCGGCGCAGCGCGCGCTGGAGCGCGTGCGCGAGGCGCGCGATCGCGGGCTGCCTGCGTTCGCCGAGACGTGTCCGCAGTACCTGTTCCTCTCGGAGGATGACCTGCGCGGCAAGCCCGGCGACGAGTTCGAGGGCGCGAAGTACGTGTGCACGCCGCCGCTGCGTCCCAAGCACCACCACGATCACCTGTGGCGCGGCTTGAAGAACCACGACCTGGAAGTCGTCTCGACCGACCACTGCCCGTTCTGCATGAAGGGCCAGAAGGAGCTGGGCCGCGACAACTTCGCCAAGATCCCGAACGGCATGCCCGGCATCGAGACGCGCATGCACCTCATGTACGAGGGCGTCCGCGACGGCCGCATCAGCTTGAACCGCTTCGTGGAGATCACCTCGACGGCGCCCGCGAAGATCTTCGGCATGTACCCGCGCAAGGGGACGATCGCGGTGGGCGCGGACGCCGACGTGGTGGTCTGGGATCCCGAGAAGAAGTTCGAGCTCAGCCACAAGAACCTGCACATGAAGGCCGACTACGCGAGCTACGAGGGCAAGGTCGTGACCGGGGCCCCGGACAAGGTCTTCTCGCGCGGCGAGCTGGTGGTCGACGGCACCAAGTACCTGGGCAAGAAGGGCCGCGGGCAGTTCGTGCGGCGCAGCACCTTCGCGCTGTAGACGAAACGGCCGGCCCTCGTCCTTCGACAGGCTGCCTGCGGCCGGCCGCGAACAGTTTTCACCGCCGTCGCTCGACGCGACTTTGTCCCGCGCGCAGGATGAGCGCCCCTCCGCTCACCGGGCTTTGCGCCCACGAAAGGGACACCATGTCGCGCCCCCAGAAGACCACGCCGTCCAACGTCTCGACCTCGCAGCCTGCGCCGCAGAAGAACGTCGTCGCCTCCCCGTCGCTCGCGCGGGTGGAGGCGAGCGCCGTCGCCGCGGTGGTCACGGCAACCGTGCCCACCGTCGACGGCGAGCTCGTCTTCGGCGCCGACGGGAACGAGCAGCGCCGCGGCACGCTCGTCGCGGGCGGCAAGGTCTCGGTGGCGTACGACCTCGAGCGCTTCCCGAACCTGGTCACGCGCATCGTCGACGGCGCGCCGACCTGGGGCGTGAAAGTCTGCGTGATGACGCTGCCCAGCGGCGAGATCCAGGAGCGCGAGCTCGTGGACTTCGAGAGCTCGGGCAAGGCCCGCGGCGCCGCGCGCGTGGTGCCGCAGACCTTCGAGGTGCCCGTCGGAACGCAGGCCGTCGAGGTCTGGTTCCGCAACTGGGCCGGCGCCGGCGAAGACCACGTCGCCTGGGACTCGCGGTTTGGCTACAACTACCGCTTCGACGTCGCTCAGCGCTGACGGAAAAAGCACTCGACGATCCCCGCGGCTCGGCCTCTCAATTCGAGGGCCGGGCCGCTTTGTTTTTGGCAGGATGAAGCTCCTGCCGCCGCCGCGACACCCAGCGGCATCCCCGGGGACCGTCCATGCGCCTTCGCCTCTTCGCCCTCTTCGTGGTCTCGCTCATGGCCTGGGGCTGCAACCACCCCAAGGACGAGGGCAACACCGCGACCTCCACCACGGCCACCACCGGCAGCGCCGCCATCGGCAGCAGCGGCACCACGGGCCAGGGCCAGTCGGGCTCGACCACCACCACCACCCAGGGCGTCAGCGGCTCCAGCGGCAGCACCACCTCCGGCATCAGCACCGGCTCGAGCGGCTCGACGGGCAACCCGTGCACCTGCCCGCAGATCCTCTGCAACGGCGCATGCGTCGATCCCACCTCGGATCCGAGCAACTGCGGCGGCTGCGGCATCACCTGTGCCGCGCCGTGCGGCAGCGCGCAGTGCAATGAAGGCACCTGCGTCCCGCCGGTGGTGCAGAACTGCTTCACCGCGGGCGCGTCGGGCGGTGCGGGCGCGGGTGGCGGCACCGGTGGAACGGGCGGCACGGGAACCACCGGCGCCAGGCCGCCGCTGCACGGCACGGTCGCGAGCGGCGGCATCGGCGGCACCAACGCCACGACGGGCGGCACCGGCGGCAACACCTGCTCCATCGACTGCCTCACCACGAACGACTGCGCCTCCGGCTTCACCTGCGTTCCGCCCGACTTCACCGGCACCACCGGCGGACCGACCTCGAGCACCTGCCAGCCCTGCGAGCCGCCCAACATCATCTGCAACGGGGCATGCATCGCGAGCGACGAGAACAACTGCGGCAAGTGCGGCAACGCGTGCGGTCCGTTCTCGGCCTGCGTGGCGGGCCAGTGCGAGTGCAAGACGCTCGCGGACGCCTGCGGCGACGGCTGCCAATGCCAGACCGGTCAGACCCTCTGCGGCACGAGCTGCACCGACACCCATCGCGACGCGCAGCACTGCGGCAACTGCAACACGGTCTGCCAGGCCAACCAGACCTGCGTGCTCGGGATCTGCTCTCCGCCTGGCGCAGGCCCGGCGACGCCGGTCTTCGCCGTGAGCTCGTTCTCGACGCAGGGCACCGTCTACGGCGCCGCGCTCGCGGACGTGAACGGCGACGGCAAGGTCGACCTCGTGGTCACGCAGTACGGCAACAGCACCATCGGCAGCAACCTGGCCACGTATCTGGGGCAGACCACGGGCAGCTTCGGCTCGGCGATCTTGTCGCCAGCCACCGGACTCGAGCTGGCCATCCTCGACTTCAACGGCGACGGCCACCCGGACGTGATCACCGTCGACGAGGCGGCGAGCCACCTCGACCTGCTCGCGGGCGATGGCACGGGGCACTTCGCGGGGAGCACCACCTTGCCGGTGCAGGGCTACGCGGACACGGTGCGCGCCGCGAACTTCTCGGGGACGAACCCGAACGACATCTTCGTGGAGTCGTTCGACTCCAGCGCCTCTACCCCAACGTACGACTTCACCGTCTACCGGCAGCTGGACGGCGGCTACCCGTCGGAACAGGAGTTCACGGGCGCCGCGGTCCCCACCTTCTACGAAGGCGACGACGGCGTGGTGGCCGACCTCGACGGCGACGGCATCACCGACGTGGCCGCCACGAGCTCGTTCTACCCCGGCACGAGCAACGGCACGTTCAACGCGCCGATCGACGTGAGCCCGGGCCTGGTCACGACCGATGGCGACCTCGACGGCGACGGCAACGCGGATTTGGTGCTCATCAACCAGCCCGCGCCGAGCGACGCCTGCCAGCTCAACCCGCTGCGCGTGCGCTTTGGCTATGGCGACGGCGGCTTCGCGGCGCCGGACCAATACCCGCTGCCGCTCGCGCCTCAGTTCGCCTCGGTGGGTCGCTTCACCGGCGGCACCAAGCCCGACATCGCGGTGGTGGTCTCGGGCTACTACAGCCAGCAGAGCGACAAGGTGCTGCTGCTGCGCAACGACGGCACCGGCCACTTCACGCTCGACGTGCAGCAGTACGATCTCGGCGACGCCGGATATCCGCTCAAGGGCCTGGTGAGCGATCTCGACGGCAACGGCAAGGACGACCTCGTCATCCCGCGCATCTACTCGGGTGACGTCTTCGTGTTGCGCGCGCAATAGCAGCGCGCCTACGAGCCGATCGTCGTCGCAATCGGGAACGAGCGCAGGAGCGTCTTGGTCACCGGCGTCTTGCCGGCGATCTCCAGCAGCTTTGCCTTCTGCTCGGCGTCGAGCGGCTCGCTGAAGTGCAGCACGCGCTCCGCCCGCTCGGCTTCGCCATCGCGCCCGAGCTTGAGATCGATCTTGATCGTCCCCAGCTTCCAGCCCTTGCGGTCGCCGTACATCCGCAAGGTGATCGACGTGCATGCGCCCAGGCTGGCCATGAGCAGCGCATAAGGCGCGGGGCCGGTGTCGGTGCCGCCCCGGCTCACCGGCTCGTCGGCGGTGAGGTGGTGCTGCCGGATCTGGATCTGCTGCGCGTATCCACTCGTGCCCTCGACCACCGCGTGCGCCACCAAGTCCATTTCCGCCTCCGGAGAAACGAACGCCCTCCGCGCGCGGGCGGGAGGGCGTCGATGTGAACCAGAATTCGAACTACGGCAGCTCGCGCACCAGGTCCTGGTACGAGTCGGGGCGGCGGTCGCGGTAGAACTGCCAGGTGCGGCGGACCTCTTCGATGACGTCGAGGTCGAGATCGCCCACCACCAGCTCGTCGTTGTCCTCGCTGGCCTCGGCCACCATCTTGCCGCGGGGGTCCACGAAGTAGCTCGAGCCGTAGAACTTGCCGATGTTCCACGGGGCCTCGGTGCCCACGCGGTTGATGGCGCCTACGTAGTAGCCGTTGGCCACCGCGTGCGCCGGCTGCTCCAGCTTCCAGAGGTACTGAGAGAGGCCCGCCACGGTGGCGCTGGGGTTGAACACGATCTCCGCGCCCTTCAGGCCCAGGATGCGCGCGCCCTCGGGGAAGTGGCGGTCGTAGCAGATGTACACGCCCACCTGCGCGTACTTGGTCTTGAACACGCGGTAACCGAGGTTGCCGGGCTTGAAGTAGAACTTCTCGTAGAAGCCCGGGTTGCAGTCCGGGATGTGCATCTTGCGGTACTTGCCAAGGTAGGTGCCGTCGGCGTCGATGACCGCGGCGGTGTTGTAGTAGACGCCCGCCATCTCGCGCTCGTAGATGGGCACCACCTGCACCATCGAGTACTTCTTCGAGATCTCGCAGAGCGTCTCGACCGTGGGGCCGGGAACCGCCTCGGCGGTGTCGTACCAGTCCTTGGTCTGCGCGGGGCAGAAGTAGGGGCCGGTGAAGATCTCCTGCATGCAGAGGATCTGCACGCCCTTCTTGCCCGCCTCCTCGATCATCGGGAGGTGCTTATCCATCATGGCCTTTTTGTAGTCGCCGGGCGTGGCGCCGGCGCCAAGCTGCGGCGTCGAGGCCTGGATCAGGCCGCACTTCACGATGCGAGGCATGCGCTCTCCTTCGCGTTGAGTTGGAGCGCGGATTAAAACGCCCTCGGGCCGCGCGCTGTCAAGCCAGGGCCCCGACCAACGGCGACGGCGGTTCTCCCATTGGCACCGGCGCTCCTCCAGGGCCGATCGACCGTCCTCGCGATGCGATCGCCGCGACTCCCAACGCCGCGGGAGCGATTCCCAATGCGATCGGCCCCACTCCCAACGCGATCGGGCTCACTCCCAACGCGATCGGGCCTGCTCCCAATGCGATCGCCCGCACTCCCAATGCCCACGGCCTAGCCCGAGCCGGCGGCGGCCTTGCCCTCACAGCACTTCTTGAACTTCGCCCCGCTGCCGCAGGGGCAAGGGTCGTTGCGGCCGGGCTTGGCTTCGGCGCGCATGGGCTTCGGTACCCTCTGGGCGTCGGACCAGGCGATGGTCGCGTAGTCGCGGAGGTGCGCCAGGATGTACGTCGGCGGAGGAGGCTGGTGGCGTTCAGCGATGGCGCGGGGAAGGAAGAGCTCCGCCGCTGAACGCTCCAGCGCCTGGGGGAGCGCGCCCAGGGCCAGGGCAATCCCCTCGCCGGCGACGCCCGGAAGCCCAGAGACGGCGAGCCACGTGACGGAATCCACGTTGCCTTGCAGATCCTTGGGCATCAGCGCTTCGCGCCGGGCGCGCGTGGACTCGGCGAAGGCGGCCGGATCCTCGAGGAACGCGCGGAGGTAACCATCCACCTCGGCGTTCACGCGCTCGGCGCCAACGCGCGCCTCGCCTTGGAACTTCTCGTAGAGGGCGGCGGGCCGCGCCAGGTACTTCAACACCTCCGTCCGGACCTTGGCGTGCGCATACGCCGTGGCCGCCAGCGACACCCGGAAGGGAATGTTCCTCAGCGGATGGGATTGTTCGCGGTCGTTCTCCTTGAGAACGCCCACCGCATCGCGACCGAGCTTCGCGGAGGCGACGAGGAGCCGGAGCAGGGTGCCCAGGGTGCTCCCCGCCAGCCCCGCCAGCAATGCGGAGAACCCCAGGATGCCCCCCGCGACGACGGGATCCGCTCGGAGGGAGTGCTCGCTCGCTCCCAGCACGAGCTGGTGGCTCCCCGCCCAGAGCCGGCTCCAGACCGCCCTCAGGCTCTCGCCGCGCGCGCTGGCCGGCCGGGCATCCGCGGCCGCCAGGCGCACCGCCTCGACGGTGCGATCGTGCGCGGAGAGGGTGTGGCTCAGGTACGAGATCCCCAGGAGCGGCTGGATGGCCAGCAGCGGCTCCACGTCCTCGCGGTGGACCAGCTCCGCGCCATCGAGGACGCGCGAATAGAGCACGTAGACCGAGCGCGAGTTTCGCTTCTTCATCTCCTCCAGCGCCGCCTCGGCGTCGCGCACCCGGGTGACGCGCGCCAGCGCGCCGTCGAGCTTGGCCCGGCTGAGCACGGGCGCATCCCCGACCTTCATGCCCGCGGCCAGGCAGGTGATGAAGTGCCCGTCGCGCTGGACGATGACGTGCGGGCTGTCCTCGGCCTCCAGGGCGATGGCCACGCGCTCGGCGCCCTCGGGGACCTTGGCGTCCTGGAGCAGGGCGCGCACCAGCGCCGGGTCGCGGTAGAGCGACAAGGCCCGGTCGGCCTGGGCCTGGTTCACCCGGGAGAGCCGCTGCAGGAAGTGGGTGTCGTGCGCCATGCGCGGGACGGATGCGCTTGGGCCTCAGCTCTTCGGCTCGTCGGGCAGGGGCGTCGACGAAGCGCCGGAGCCCGCGTCGGCCCCGCTCTTCTTGCGCCGCTTGCCCGCGCGCGCGTGCATCGACACCGCGAACAGGTGCGCCTCGGACGGCACCACGTTCCGCGCCACCTTGGCGGCGCGCTTGAGCTCCATGTACAGCACGCCCTTGAGCAGGTTGGTGTGCCGCAGCACCGGCGAGAGCTTCCCCGCGGCCTGCTTGTGCGCCTTCTGCGAGGTGGCGAGCTCTTTTGCCAGCGCCTTGCCCTGGGTCGCAAACGCGCTGCCCCCACCGAACTCCGCAGCCGCCTTGTCCCCCACGACGCGCAGGAGTCGGGTGATGCCGTCGCTCAAGGCCTTGGGCGACGAGCCAGAGGGCACGGTGATGCGCTTGCCCTTCGCGGAGGGCATCACGCTCACCACGGTGAGCGCGGTGCGGCGCCAGTCCTTGGCGCGGGTGACCACGTCGTCGAGGTCGGAGCCCGTGGAGAGGTTGCCGTCGTCGAGGTCGGTGCGGGTGGCCCCGTCGGCCTCAATCTCGGCGATGAGCGCCTCCATCGACTGTCGCCAGGCAGCGGTGATGCCGAAGCGCTCGAAGCCGGACTGCTCCGTCTTGGGCAGGACGCCCTGCGCGAACTCGATGAGCAGCTGGGTGGCGTGCTTGGCACCACTCTCGATGAGGTTGGTCTGCGGAAGCTTCCCGGACGGGAGCTTGGAGGCCGCGCTCGCGGCCGAGGACTTCGCCATGGCTTTTCCCCCTGCAGATTCGCGAGCCCCGAAGGCCCACGAGACCCAGTGATGTTGCCAAGCCTGGATTTTGGATGTCAACGCGTGCACCTCCCGGGGGGTAGGCCCGCGCGCGCCGCTGGCATTTGCCGGGCCGCCGTGAAGAATGGGGCGGGGCAAGGTCATGAGCGACGCGCGAATTGGCGGATTCCGGGCAGTGGGCCTGGGCCTTCGGGCCCTGCGGCGGAACCTGTCGCTCTGGGTCTTCGGGCTCACCAGCGAGGGCGCGCTCGCCGCGTGCCGCTCGGCGCTCTTCTTCGCCGCGTTCCTGAGCTTCCTCGCGCGCTTCATGGGCGCGATGTCGGCGTCGCAAGCGCAGGACCTGGGCGGCGCCCTGGACGCGGGCCTTGCCCACGCGCTCTCGCGGCCGTTCGTGTTGCCGATCGTCGGCGCCTGGCTGGCGCTGGAGTGCGTGGGTGCGGTGCTGCGAATCGTCTATCTCGCGGCGACCATCGTCGATGCCTCGGCCGTGTTGAAAGAGCCCGACCGCGCGCCGGCTCCGGTCATCGCCGCGGCGAGCAGCGTGTTCGCTCGAGCCGTGGCCGCGAGCTTCTGGCTCTGGCTGGTGAGCCTCGCGAGCGGGCTGGCGCGTGCGGTGTTCTGGGGCGCGTCGTGGATCGTGGTGGTGTGCGCGTTCTCGCACCAGCACGGCGGCTTTGGCGCGTCGGCGGCGGGCGCGCTCGGGCTGACGCTGGGGTTGATGCTGGCGCTGCTCGTCTCGCTGTTTGGGCGCGTGTACCTCGTTCAGGCCGTCCGCCACCGCGAGGCTTCGGTGCTCGCGACGGCGTGGGACGCGGCCACGAGCCTGGGCGATCGACTGGGCACGTATCTGCTCATCGCCGTCGTGGGATCGATGCTCGCGTTCGCCGGGAACCTGGTCGTGGGCGGGCTCGACGCCTTCGCGGGCGGGCTGGGTGGCAAGCACGTGCTGATCGGGCAGGGCGTCCAGCTCCTGGGCGCTGCGCTGGTTGCCGCGTGGGCGGCCGCGGTGGAGATCGCGATGGTCGGCGCCGTCTGCGCCGTGGACCTCGACGCGCGCGGCGAGCTGCCCAAGCCGCCGGCGCCTCCGCCGCCACCCGAGCCGGTGGTCGCCGAGCCGGTCGCCACGGCGCAGGAAGTCCTCGTCGCCCAGGTGATCGAGCCCAAGCCGACGAGCTGAGAGCCTGCTACGTTTCGCGGCATGCGTCCCTGGGCAGTCCTCTTCGATCTCGACGGCACCCTCGCCGACACGATCCCGTTCCTGCTGCGCTCCATGCGGCACGCGTTCGAGCTCATGCCCGAGAAGCAGCCCTCGGATGCGCAGTGGGTGGCTGGCATCGGCACGCCGCTCCGGACGCAGCTGCGCCAGTTCGTGCCCAGCGAGGACGACATCGATCGCCTCGTGAAGCGCTACCGCGCGTTCCAGTTCGAGCACCACGACGCGCTGACCAAGCCCTTTCCCCAGGCGCACGCGGTGGTGTCGAGGCTCCGCGAGCGCGGACATCCGCTGGCTATCGTGACCAGCAAGGGTGATGAGCTCGCGAATCGAAGCTTGAAGCACATCGGCCTCGCGCCGTTCTTCGACACGGTGATCACCGCGGAGAACGTCGCGCGCCACAAGCCGGACCCGCTGCCGGTGGTGACCGCGCTGGAGAAGCTCGGGCGGCCTGCGAACGAGGCAGTCTTCATCGGCGACTCCACGCACGACGTCCACGCTGGCAACGGCGCGAACGTGGTGAGCATCGCCGCGCTCTGGGGGCCGTTCACGCGCGCGCAGCTTCTGCCCTCTCGGCCGACGCACTTCCTCGAGCGCCTCGACGCGCTCCCGGCGCTGCTCGAACGGCTCGGCGCTTCGCGGGCGGCCTGAATGTCGCGCGTGGAGCTCACCATCGAAGGCCTCGCGAAGGGCGGCGACGCCGTCGCGCACCACGAGGGCCGCACCGTCTTCGTGGACCGCGGCGCGCCGGGCGATCGCGTGCGCGTGGATTTGATGGAGCGCCCAGGCGAGCGCGAGCTGCACGCGCACCTGGTGGAGGTCGTCGAGCTCGGGCCGAACCACGTGGAGCCGGTGTGCCCCGTGGCCGATCGCTGCGGCGGCTGTCGGTGGATGCGCGTGGCGTATCCCGCGCAGGCCAGTGCCAAAGAGAAGATCTTCTACGACGCGCTCGAGCGCATCGGCCGGGTGCCGCGCGCGTCGATCGAGGCCCAGCCGCTGGTGCCGGCGCCGAACGTGCTCGCGTACCGGCGACGCGCGCGGCTGCACGTGCGGCGTGAACATCTTGGTTACATTCGCGAGAAGACGCACGAGCTCGTCGAAATTGGCGGCTGTCCGGTGCTGGAGCCCGCGCTCGATTCGGCCGTGAAGCGGCTGCCGGATGCGCTCGCGAAGCACCAGCTCCTCGCGCGCGTGAAGGAGATCGATCTCGTCTGCGAAGGCGCCGCGTGGAGCCTGGCGCTGCACCTCGACAAGTTGACCGGCGTGCTCCATGACCGCGCCGAGAAGCTGGTCCGCGAGCTCGACGCGCGCGGCGCGGTGCTGCTCTCCGAGAACGCCAAGCCGGTCCTCATCGGAAAGCCGGCGCTGGGTTCGCTGCGGCCGGATGTGTTCGCGCAGGTGAACGCGGGCTCGAACGCGGGGCTCGTCGAGGCAGCCGTGGCGCAGCTCGCGGCGAGCTCGGGGCAGCACGTGCTCGAGCTCTTCGCCGGATCGGGCAACTTCACGCTGCCCATCGCAGGGCAGGGCGCGCACGTCGTCGCCATCGAGTCGGCGGGGCCGGCGCTCGGGCTGCTGCGCACGGCCGCCAACGCGCGCGGGCTCGCCGACAAGGTCCGCATCGTGGAAGGCGATGCCCTCGAGCGCGCCAAGGCGCTCGGCGCGGATGGCCAGCGGTTCGCATCGCTCCTGTTGGATCCGCCGCGCTCGGGCTGCAGCGGGCTCGCGCCCATCGCGCATGCCGTGGGTGTGAAGCGCATCGTCTACGTGAGCTGCGATCCCGCCACCCTCGCGCGCGACGTGCGCGAGCTCGCGGAGGCCGGCTTCGCGCCGAAGTGGGCCCAGCCGTTCGACCTCTTTCCGCAGACGCCGCACGTGGAAGGCGTGGTCCGGCTCGAGCGCGCCTGAGTTGCGCTCCGCGGCGACGACGCGCACGATCAGCCCATGGAAGCGCGCCTCGCCGAGTTCGCGGATCTCTTGCGCCACAACGGGCTCAAGGTGAGCGTGTCCGAGGTCATCGACGCCGCGCGCGCCGTTGAGCTCCTCGGCGTCGACGATCGCGCCACGTTTCGCGCTGCGCTGGCCGCGTCGATGGTCAAGCGCGGCGGCGATCAGTCCACCTTCGACAAGGTCTTCGATCTCTTCTTCAGCGGCGCCGCCCAGACGCTCTCCGAGCTCGACCAGTCGCTCGCGCGGCAGCTTCAAGAGCAAGGCCTGCTCGAGGGCGACGAGCTGAAGATGGTGGTGCACACGCTCAACGAGCTCGCGGGGAATCTCTCGCCGCTCACCCGCGCCCTGCTCGAGGGCGATCGCGGCGCGCTGGCCCGGCTCTTCCGCGGCGCCGCGCTGCAGCTCGACTTCTCGCGCATGGAGAGCCAGTTCCAGCAGGGCTTCTACGCGCGGCGGCTGCTGTCGGGCGCGGGCAACTCGGGCGCCCAGCGCGACCTCGAGAGCATCTCTGCCGAGCTGCGCGCGCGCGGGCTCTCGGTCGAAGGCGTGGAGACCGTGAGCGGCGCGCTCGCCGACGCGCTTCGAAAGGTCGAGCAAGCCGCGCGCGAAGAGGTGGAGCGCCAGGTGCGCGCGCGCGTGCCGCGGCTGCGTCAGGCGGCCCAGGGCGAGAAGCGGTTCTCGACGCTCTCGCGCGAGGAGCTGGCGCGCGCGCAGATTGCCGTTCGTCGACTCGCCGAGAAGCTCAAGGCCCGGCTCGTGCGTCGCGAGCGGACCAAGAAGCGCGGCGCGCTCAACGTCCGGCGCACCTTGCGCAAGAACCTGGGACTGGGCGGCGTGCCCGCGAGCCTGGCCTTCCGCTCGCGGCGGCCCGAGCGGCCCGATGTGGTCGTCCTCTGCGACGTCTCCGACTCGGTCCGCAACGTCACGCGGGTGATGCTGCTCTTCGTGCACACCCTGCAGTCGCTCTTCCACCGCGTGCGCTCGTTCGTGTTCGTGAGCGACGTGGGCGAGGTGACCGAGCTCTTCCGCAAGGCCGACGTCTCCGAGGCCATCGAGCTCGCCGTCGCCGGCAAGGCCATCTCGCTGCACGCCAACTCCAACTACGGGCACGCGCTGGCGAGCTTCGCGCGCGATCACCTGGGCGCCGTCTCGCGCAAGACCACGTTCATCGTCATCGGCGACGGGCGTAACAACTTCAACCCGCCCCACGTCTGGGCGCTCCAGGACATCAAGCGCAAGGCGCGCCGGCTGATCTGGATCTGCCCCGAGGAGCGCTACGCCTTCGGCACCGGCGACTCGGAGATGCACCTCTACGAGCGCGTGTGCCACCAGGTGGCCAAGGTGCAGACGCTGAAAGACCTCGAAGAGGTCGCCGAGGTCTTGGTGCCCCGGCGCTAGAAATGGAAAGGGCGGCCACTCGGGCCGCCCTTCCGGTTCAGCGTGCTGCCGCTGCGATTACTGCACGGTCAGCTGGATGTACGTGTCCACGGTGGGGTTCAGCACCGCGGTGCCGTCGGCGGTGGTGAGCACCGCGTGCAGGAAGCCCGCGCCCGTGGCGTTGCCGGGGAGGGTGCCCGTGGCCTGGCCGCTGCTCGGGTCGACGTCGCCGCCGGCCGCGCAGGAGCTGATGTCCGAGACGGCCGTGGCGCTCGAGGTCCAGCAGAGCGTCCACTTGTTCGCGTTGTCGCTGTCGCTCGACACGGTCACGACCACCGAGGCGCCCGCGCTCACCGCCGAGTTGTTCGAGGGCGAGGTGATGGAGATCGACGGCGGCGGGTAGTCCTTGATGGCGAAGCGGCTGATGTACTTGTCGAGCTTCTGCAGGCCGGCCGCGTTCGAGCCGAACGAGACCGCGTCCGTGGCGGTGACCGAGGAGCCGAGGTCGAAGGTCAGCAGCAAGAGGCCCGAGCGGGGACCGGTGGCCGTGTCGTCCGAGCGGGTGCGGTCGTCGAAGCCCGCGGGCGGCGTGGGGATGGTGATGGAGCTCGACGCGGGATCGA
This sequence comes from Deltaproteobacteria bacterium, assembly GCA_018266075.1. Lineage (GTDB taxonomy): Bacteria > Myxococcota > Myxococcia > Myxococcales > SZAS-1 > SZAS-1. The sequence continues at coordinate 29,336 of JAFEBB010000044.1, forward strand.
AGTACACGAACCAGCGGTGGTTGTTGCCGTCCTGGAAGTCCGCGCGGCCGAGCGCGGTGCCCGAGGGCAGCGTGGACGCGCCGGTGGCCGGGGTGAGCACGCGGCTCAGGTAGTCGAACGTGGCCGACTCCGGGAAGTCCATGAAGGTGCCGGGCACGGTGATCGCCGCGCCGTAGCACACGCCGTTGGCGTTGCCCGTGGTGCAGGGGCCGGGGTTCATGACGATGCCCGAGCCCTCCAGGCCGTTGGTGAGGTTCTTCAGCGAGGCCGCCACCACCGCGAGGCGGTAGGTGCCGCTCTCCAGGCCGCCGTGCGCGGGCGCCATGTTGATGAGCAGGCCGTTCTTGTTGTTGCCCGTCTGCGGGTCCTGGTACGTGACGGTGCCGGTATTGGGCGAGCTCGAGGTCGCGCCGGTGTCGGTGCCGGCGGTGAGGCCGAGCGGGAACAGGCCGCGGCCGGGCACGTCCACCGCCGCCACGGCGATGGCGCCGTCGACGTAGTCGCCCGCGAGCTTGGGCAGGGTGGGCACGGTGAGCGTCACCTTCAGGCCGAGGGGAACGGAGTCGGTGGGCGCGCCCTGGGTGCCGACCTTGTACTCGAGGTCGTGGCTCACCAGCAGGCTCGGATCCACGTTGCCGCTCACCTCGGGGCCGAGGGGGAAGGCCACGTCGCGCACCGCGATGGAGTTGAAGTTGCGCAGCACCGGCAACAGCTGGCCGAGCAGGCTGCCGATGTTCAGGCCGCCCAGGCCGCCGCTGCCCGAGACCTGGTTGATGATCGGCGAGAGCTGATCGATGTCGATCTCGCCGGCCAGCGCCCAGATGCCGCGCGTGCCGCAGGTGCCCGCCGAGACCTTGGCGGTGTCGGTGTTGCCCGACGAGTCCGCGCACCAGCCCGCCGCGCCCAGCGCGGTGTAGCTTTCGGCGCCGGTGAAGGGCGCGCCGTTCAGGCCGATGAGCACGCCCGCAGGCACGTTGGTGTCGAAGCTCTTGCCGGCCACGGTGCCGGTGATGTGCTTGCTGGGGCCCGCGAGGAGTGCGGTGGAGATGTCGGTGATGCTGCCGGCGATGGACATGCCCACGAAGCCCGCCTGGATCTTGCTGTCCTGCTGGAAGAGGTTGGGCATGGCGCCCTTCACGCCGCCCTCGTTCTGGTCGGCGTCGCGGGTGACAGGGATGAGCAGGTCGGTGGCGGTGGTGCCGGCCACGGTGGCGTAGTCGAAGTGGTGCGCGAACACGCTCACCGTGTGGGTGGTGCCCGAGACGTTGGCCACGGTGGCCACGCCGTCGGCGTCGGTCGTCGCAGTGGCGCTGTCGAAGAGCACGGTGGCGCCCGAGAGCGGAACGCCGGCGAGCGAGTCAATCACCACCACGCGGCCGCCGGTGGCGTCGGCGTAGAGCTTCACGCTGGCGGTGCAGCTCTTGCCGTTCACGGTGGCGGTCACCGCGCCCGCGAGCTCGGTGGGCGAGCCGGACGGGTAGTTGGCGGTGAACTTGGCGCCGGCGTTGGAGAGCTGCGAGGCGCTCGTCGAGGACCAGGTCACGTCGCTCGCGGGCACGTGCACCGGGGTGGTCTTGTTGAGGTCGGAGTAGGCCTGGACGGTGAAGGTGGCGCTCTGGCCGTTCTTCAGCACCTGGTACTCGGGGAAGACCTGGCACGCGGCCACGCCGGAGGTGGGCGAGGTGATGCACTGGCCGTCCTGGCAGACCTGGCCGGTGCCGGGGCAGTCGGAGTCGGTGCCGCAGCCCTTGGTGTTGCAGACGGAGAGCTGGCTGGTGGGGTCGTAGTCGCAGGTGCAGCCCAGCGACGACGCCTGGCAGGTGGTGCGCACCGCGTCCGGCGCAAAGTCGGCCGAGCAGTCGGACGCCTTCGTGCACTGGAAGATGCAGGTCTTGGTCTGCAGGGTGTCGCAGACGTAGCCCTGGTCGGGGGCGCACTGGGCGTCGCTCGTGCAGCTGCAGGGCGTCGCGGGGTTCTTGGTGGGATCGCACGTCCCGCCCGTGGTGCCCGTGGAGCCGCTGCCGCCGGTGCTGCCGTTGGTGCCCGACTTGCTGCCGCTACAACCGGCGACGAGAAGGGCCGTGCCCGCCACGAAGGCGAGGGTCTGGATGCGCATGTCCGTGCTCCCAATTTCCGGGTGACGTGAAAGGGGCGCGAAAACAACACGCGCCTTGATCCCTTGTCAAGCAAACGGGCTGGCCGGCCGCCGCCCGGAGTCGCGAAATGAGACCAGAAGGCCGTGCCCCCGCGCAAGGGCACGCCCCGGATCAGCGCCGCGGTGCGTCGGGGTGGAACGCGCGCGGGTCGCTGAAGACCTGGAACGCGCCGGTCTGGCAGTGGGCGCCGGCCACGATGTCGTCGCCCTGGCCCACGAAGAGCGAGCCGGCGACGAGCGTCTGACCCTGGAGCGTGCGCACCTCGAGCCGATGAAGGCCGGGCTTCACCTCGTCGAGCCGCACCACGCGCTCGCGGCGCAGCGAGAGCCGCACGGCTCCATCCAGCGCGACCTCGCACTGGCCTTCGTCGTCGGCGCGCACGGTGAGCGCGGCCGCGGTCGACGCGCTCTTTCCGCCGTCGGGACTGCCGGCATCGACGCGTGGCGGTTCGCCGCCGTTGGGCGTCACATCTTCGAGCGAGCCCGGATGCACCTTCATCACCATCTGCGCGCCGGGACGAAGGTAGACGTCGCCGTCGTAGGCGAGCTCGGAGTCGAGCGGACCTTGCAGCAGCTGGATTTTCAGGTGATGCATCCCGGGCGGCAGCGCGGTGAAGCGCGCGTCCTTCGAGACGCCGAGCTGCCGGTCCTGCACCCGCGCCGAGCCCACGCCGGGGAGGTGCACCAGGTGCTCGCCGTCGAGGTCGACCGAGAGGCCGAAGCAGCCGTCGCAGGTGAGCGTGAGATCCGTCCGCGGGTCGCCCGAGAGCGCGAGCGCCAAGGCCAGAGCGAGCGGCGTCATGCGCAGATGCTACGCGGTTTCGACCTGCTAGAACGCGCCCGAGAAGCCCACGCCCGGCTGCAGCTTGTTCTGGGTGTCGCGCACCATTGCCAGCGAAGGCGTCACCTTGAAGGGTAGCTGAGTCGCGACGGGCGCGGCGGGCTGCGGGTCGTCCGGCGCCGTGAGGATCGCCGTGCCCACGCCCGCGACGGCCGTGCCTGCCAGCGCCAGCCCCCACACGATCGGCCGATCACCGCCCGAGGTCACCGCGCCCGTGGCCAGCAGCAAGAGGCCCACGCCGATGGGGATGAGGTCGAGCTTGAACATGCGGCTCGCGGGGATGTGCACGAACTGCGTCAACGCCGCGCCCAGCGCCAGGCCGATCGCGGGCGCCATGAACACGCCGCGCGCGTCGACGCCCGTCTGCAGATCGTTCACCAGCCCCGTGGTCAGCACCGAGAGCCAGAGCCCGTAGATCGAGCCCGAGGCCACCATGAGCGCCGAGTCCGGATCCACGTCGGCGTTCCAGTGGATGAGCGCGGAGGTGACGAGGAGCGCGTTCGCGAGGATCGCGGGCGCGAGCATGGTGTGCTGGCTGTCGACGCCGCCCATGTCGTCGATCGCGAACCCGAGCAAGAAGCCGTCGAGCGCCGCGAGGGTGTCGATCATGGAGCCGTAGACGCTGGTGTACGCGTAGTACTGGTAGATGCTCGCCAGCCCACCGATGACCACGCCGCCGGCCACACCAAATGCGAAGTCGTCCTGGTGCTGGCCCGCGAGGCCCTCGTTGAGGCTCACCCCGGTGACGATGCCGGTGAGGATGCCGCTGAAGATGAGGAGCGGACCGCCGGGGCCCTTGGAGAAGCGGCTGTAGCGCGTCGAGGCGCCCAGCTTCGGCTCCTGCAGCTGCAGCTTCGGCGCGGCGGGCGTCGGAGCGACGGCGGGCGCAGCCTGAGGCTCGACCATGGACGGCACGGGGGCGGGCTGCGCGGACGGCGGCGGCGCGGTCGGCGCGGGCGTCTGGGCGAGCGCGTTGCCCGCGAGCATCAGCGCCGCGACGACGATCACGGTGGTCTTCATGGTGAGCTCCCTCGCTGAACGGCGGGGGAGCAGTTTTCACGTGGCGTGCCACCACGGAAGCGCGCGGAACTGCAGGGCTCGAGGGTGTCGAACGCGAAGTGTCCGCCACGCCATTGGTGAGTTTTCGTCGCGTGAATCGTGATCCGCCCCCACGTGAACGACGCGCGAGCGGGCATCGAACGCCTCTCGGACGGCCAGGACACGTGCTCGCCCGGGTACCCGGGTGGTCCGATCAAGAAGCTGGGCGCCTCGGCGATGTTGCCTGTGGACCGGGAGCCCGACTGGGACGTGGCCGAGAGGCAGGAAGGCGGGGCGGGACGACCTGAAGCCCGTCGAGCCGGGGCACATCCGCACGCAATCAAGAGCGGCCTGCACGAGCACCGACCGCGCGGGCGTGATAATCGCCGGTCGATGACGCCCTCGCAGGAGATCGCGCTCGCGGTGGCGGCCTCGGCCGTGGTGGCCGCAATCGTGATCGGCGCCGTGCGCCGCCGCGCGCGCCGCATCGCCGAGGCCGTGGCCTACGTGCGTGGGGTGCACTACGTCCTCTCCGATGCGCCCGACGCCGCCATCGGCGAGCTCACCCGCGCCGTGGAGCTGAATCCCTCCGCGTCGCAGAGCTCCATCGAGACCTACTTCGCGCTGGGCAAGCTCTTCCGCCGCAAGGGCGACCTGGAGCACGCCATCCGGCTGCACCAGAACATCCTCTTGCGGCCCGGCCTGCCCGCCGAGTCAAAGCGCCAGGCCCAGCTCGAGCTCGCGCTGGATCTGCAGCGCGCGGGCATGCTGAGCCGGGCGGTGGAGGCGTTCGAGAAGTTCCTCGCCGAGGCGCCAACGCACCCCGAGGCGCTGGCCGGCCTGCGCCAGGTGCACGAGACCGCGCGCGACTTCGAAGCCGCGGCCGAGGTGCAGGTCCGGGTGGTGAAATCGGGGCAGGGCGGGGAGGCGGTGCTGGCGCACCTCCTGGCCTCGGCGGCGCGCGCGGCGCTGGGCGCGGATCGCGAGCACGCCCAGAAGCTGGCAGATGGCGCGGTCCAGGCCGACGCCAGCAGCCCCGACGCGCTCCTCGCGCGGGCCGAGGTGCTGGCAGCGCGCGGGCAGCCGCAGCAGGCCGCCGAGCAGCTCCGGACGCTGCTGGCCCGGACGCCGGAGGCTGCCCTGGCCGCGGAGCCGCTGCTGGCCAAGGTCCTCCCGCCGGACGAAGTCGTCGCCGCGCTCGCCGGTGACGGTCCGCCGGCGCGCTGGGTGGCCCTGGGGCGCGCGCGCGCCCGTGCGGGCGATCGCGCAGGCGCCGCGGAGGCCTTGCGTCAGGCGCTGGTGCAGGAGCCGGGCTTCGCGCCCGCGCGCCGCGACCTCGGCGCGCTCTTGCTCGGCGCGCCCCTCGAGCCCGGAACCCAACCCGCGTACGAGGAGCTCCTGCGCGCGCTCGGCCGGCACGAGCTGGAGCTGCAGTGCGACGCCTGCAAGCAGACCTCGAGCGAGCCAGGCTGGCAGTGCCCGCGCTGCGGCGCCTGGGACAGCCTGCGGCGAGCGGGCTGATCCCATTCAGGAAAGCGTCCATTCGGCGTCGAGCAGAGGCGCGGAACCAAAATTGACCGACCCAGGTTCCGCCGCTACGGTGAGCTACATCCTCGTAACAGCGGCTCTGGCGCATGCTTGCTCGGCGCCCGCCGCGCCAAGGGCAGGGCGATGCGGCAGCAGGTGCAGGCGATCTTCTCGGCGACTTTGAAGGCGTGCATCGACAAGGGGCTCCTGGCTCCGGTCGAGGTGGACGTGCAGGTCGATGCGCCCAAGCAGGCCGCGCACGGCGACTGGGCCACGAATCTCGCGATGGTGCTGCAGAAGCGCGTGGGCAAGCCGCCCCGCCAGATCGCCGAGCTGCTGGTGCAGAACCTGGTCGATCCCACGGGCGTGATTGCCAAGTGTGAAATCGCAGGGCCTGGATTCATCAATGTCCGGCTCGCGCCCGACGTGTGGTTCAAGGCCCTGCAGCCGGTGCTCGAGGAGCCCGAGACCTTCGGCACGTCCAAGAGCGGCAAGGGCGAGAAGGTGCTCGTCGAATTCGTGAGCGCGAACCCGACTGGCCCGATGCACGTGGGCCACGGCCGCGGCGCCGTGGTGGGCGACGTACTTTGTAATCTCTTGAAGAACGCGGGCTACGACGTCTCTCGCGAGTACTACATCAACGACGCCGGCGGGCAGATCAAGGTGCTCGGCCGCAGCGTGCACGTGCGCTACCAGCAGGCCTTCGGTCGCAACGTGGAGCTCGGCGAGAAGATGTACCCGGGCGACTACATCAAGGACTTCGCCGCGCAGCTCAAGGAGAAGTACGGCGACAAGTACCTCGACGCGCCCGAGGAGCAGTGGCTCTCCCTCTTCACGGACTACGCGATCGAAAAAGTGCTCGCCATGATCCGCGACGACCTCGCGGTCTTCGGCATCCACTTCGACCGCTGGTTCAGCGAGCGGACCGAGCTGCACGCCACCCAGGCCGTGCAGAAGGCCATCGGCAAGCTCGAGACCAAGGGGCTCATCTACAAGGGCACCTTGCCGCCACCCAAGGGCAAGGAGATTGAAGACTATGAGCCCCGTGAGCAGCTCCTCTTCAAGAGTACGGACTTCGGCGACGACCAGGATCGCGGCCTGCAGAAGTCGGACGGTACGTACACCTACTTCGCCGGCGACATCGCGTACCACGAGAACAAGCTCGCCCGTAATTATCACACGTTGGTTAATATCTGGGGCGCGGACCATGCGGGCGCGGTGACGCGTTTGAAGGCCGCGGTCGAGGCGCTCAGCGGCCGCAAGGACGCGCTGGAGATCGTCCTCATCCAAATGGTGAACCTGTACCGCAACGGCGAGCCCGTGCGCATGGGCAAGCGGAGCGGCAACTTCGTGGCCCTGCGCGACGTCCTCGACGAGGTCGGCAGCGACGCCACGCGGTTCTTCTTCGTGATGCGCTCGGCCGCGACCACGCTCGACTTCGATCTCGGCCTGGCCAAGAAGCAGGAAAAAGAGAACCCTGTTTATTATGTGCAATACGGCCACGCGCGCATCGCGAGCATGAAGCGCAAGGCGGCCGAGAAGGGCATCTCCGCGCCGAAGTTCGACGTCGAGCTGCTCAAGAAGCTCACCAAGCCCGAGGAGCTGGAGCTCATCAAACGCGCGCTGGACTGGCCCGATCTGGTGGCCGGCGCCGCGGCCGCGCGGGAGCCGCACCGGGTGGTGTTCTTCCTCCAGGATCTGCTGGCCGGATTCCACAGTTACTATACGAAGGCGCGGACCGATCCTTCGTACAAGGTCGTCAACGAGCAGGACGTGCCGCTCACGCACGCGCGCTTGCTGATGTGCCAGGCGCTGCAGACGGTGGTGCGCAACGCGCTCGCCCTCCTCGGCGTGAGCGCGCCGGAGCAGATGCAAGCCCCGCAGGGCGAGGAGGAGTAGCCCATGCGCGACGAGAACCGCATCCGCGAGAAGCTCGAGCTCAGCCTCGATCACGGCCAGGTGGTGGCCTTCGTGATCGGCGCGCTGGTGGTGATGGGTGTGGTCTTCGTGCTCGGCGTGATGGTGGGCAAGCAGATCGCGCCCGAGGGCAAGTCCGCGCCCACGGATCTCCTCTCGGCGATTGATCAGAAGGCCGTCACCGACGCCGGGCAGGTCGCGCTCACGTTCCAGCAGGAGCTCACGGCGAAGGTCGAGCCCACGACCCCACCGGCGGTTGCCGCGGCCCGGACGGCAAAGCCCGTCGAGCGGCCTGCGCCGAAGGTCGATCCCCATCCCGCCGAGGCCAAGCCCGAGCCGAAGCAGGATCCAAAGCCAGTCGAGGCCAAGGCCGACGAGCCCAGCGACGACGACAAGGCGGACGCGAAGGCCGAAGTCGCCGTCGCCGAGCCGCCGAAGCCGGCGCCGAAGCCCGTCGAGGTCGCCAAGGCCGACGACAAGCCGGCGCCGCCGCCCGCGCCGCTCGACAAGAAGCTCTCCGACGCGTTCTCCGCGGCCAAGAAAGACGCGCCCAAGCAGGTTGCGGTCGCGATTCCCACGACCGGGTTCACGGTGCAGGTGGCCGCCTCGCAGCAGAAGGACGAGGTCGACGCGGTGATGACCAGGCTCCGCACCAGCGGGCTGCGGCCGTACCTCGTCGACGCGGAGATCCCGGGCAAGGGCCACTGGTACCGGGTGCGCGTCGGCGCCTTCAAGACCCGCGACGACGCCCAGCGCTACCTGAACGACCTCAAGCGCGAGACCGGCCTCACCGCCTTCGTCACCGCGGCGAAGTAGTTTGCACTCGCGGTTCGCGCGCCGCGTCCAGACGGACGTGAAAGCGCAACTCATTGTCGCCTTCGTCTTCCTCTCGGGCTGCGGCTCGACGGCGACGATTGGCGTGGGGCCCACGTTCGCCACCGACGGCACCGTCCGCTTCGAGGTGCAGCTCGCCGCCGGGCCGACGACGTACGGGCTCGACAAGGCCGGCCTGGGCGCGCAGCTCGTGGGCGGTTGGGGCGCGCTGGGCACGCGTGCGGGCCAGCAGGTCGTGCTTGGCGCCGGCGTGCACGGCGCGCTCGTCGCCGATTCGGGGCCGTCCGGGCACCTGAGCGTGAGCTACCTCCAGCGCGAAGCCGACGTGCCCTCGGGCCGCGTGACGCTCTACGGCGGCGCGATCAGCGCGGGGATCGCCGGCCTGCTCGGCAGCGGCCCTGCGCCCATGAACGGCGGCAGGGCGTGCATCAACCTCTGCAAGGGCGTCTCGGGCGGCAGCAAGATCTACTACCTGCTCGGCGGCGCCTTGCAGCCCCGCTTCTTCGCCGGGGGCGGGCATGCGCGCGGGGAGGTGTTCGTTCCCCTGGAGCTCAACCTCTGGGAGCTCTGAGGGGTTTGCCTGGAGCGGCCTTCGCGTGGAAAATGCGCGCCGTCTCAATCGAGGATCGCATGAACGTCCGCCGCGTCGAGAAGCCCTGGGGTCACGAGCTCATCTGGGCCCACACCGAGCGGTACGTCGGCAAGCTCTTGCACGTGAAGGCGGGCCACGCGCTCTCGCTGCAGTACCACAACGTGAAAGACGAGACGATTCACCTGCAGTCGGGCCAGCTCCGCCTCGAGGTCGACGAGGGCGCGGGCATGACCACCAGGACGCTCAGCATTGGTGAGAGCTACCACATCAAGCCGCTCACCAAGCACCGCATGGTCGCCGTCACCGACTGCGACATCCTCGAGGTCTCGACGCCCGAGCTCGACGACGTGGTGCGCCTCGAAGATCGCTACGGCCGCACCGGCACCTCGCAGCCGTGACCGAAGCCGTCTCACGCCCGACGAACGACCTCGCCCTGAGCGGCTTCTCCTTTGCGGCCTCGAGCTGGGCTGCGCTGGGCACGTGCTTGTTCGTGCAGAGCCACCTGGGCCGCTCGGTGCTCTTCTGCTGCGCGCCGGTGCTGGCGTTGGGGGGCGCGGCCTTCGCGGTCCTCGGCATCCGTCGCCGGCCGGTGATGGGCCTGTTGACGATCGCCGTCGCGCTCGGCGCCGTGGCCATCGTGGCCGCGACCGTGATCGGGTTGATGCAACCGGAAGGTTAATATTCCGTGAGCTGCACGAGCCGCTCGATCGCTTCGATCGGCGCGCTCGGATGAAGGGCGGCCTCGAACGCCGCGTGCAGCTCGGGCATGTTCTCGGCCATCCATCGCAGCGACGCCTTCGGTCCCAGGTACCAGCGCCCGCGCGTGGTGAACCAGTCCTCGAGCAGCCGCGGCACCAGCTCCATGCGCCGCAGGTTCCCGAGGATGCCGCCCGCGCGCACCCGCTCGAGCGACTTGCGGGCCCACACGCGCAAGGCCTGGATCTCGTCGGCCGGCAGCGGCGAGGGACCTCTCTCGAAGAGCGCGTCGAGCGCGGCCAGGAAGCGCGTGCCCAGGCCGTCCTGCTCGAAGAGCACGATGCCGTTGCGGATGTGCAGCAGCGTCGCGTCGGGCCGCTCGAGCTTCTGGCGCGGGTGGACGAAGGCGTCGAGGTACTTGCCATCGAGCAGCTCGGCGTCGCGAAGGCTCGGACCTGAGTCGCGCGCGCCGAGCACGTCGTAGTCGCTGGTGTCCGTCGCTTCGCCGCGCGCGCGCGAGCCGTAGAGGATGGCGGCGTGACAGCCGTGCACCGCGCGCAGGCGTTCGCCAATTCGCAGCAGCAGCGGGTCGGACTCGACGCTTGGCTTCACTGGACGCTCCCCGCGTTCGCCACCGCGCCGAATCGCGAGGCACGCGTTGTGGCGCGCCTGCGCGAAGTCCTACGACGCGGGCGCTGCACCACCTCACACGGAGAGACAATCATGCGCTTCCTGATCAAGGCCAAGATGGCGAACAACGACAAGGTCAACGCGAAGATGCGCGACGGCTCCTTCGGGCGCACGCTGGAGAGCATCGTCAGCGAGCTCAAGCCCGAGGCCACCTACTTCTACGCCGAGCACGGCTTCCGCACGTCGCTGTTCGTGGTGGACATGAAGGAGACCTCGCAGATGCCGCAGTTCGCCGAGCCGCTCTTCGCCGCGCTGGGCGCGGAGGTGGAGTTCTTCCCGGTGATGCTGCCGCAGGATCTCGCCAAGGCCACCCCGGCCCTCGAGGCGGCGGCGAAGAAGTACGCGTAGTCGAAACAACTCCGCTCCCTTCCCCGCGTGAGACGGGGAAGGGCCGGGGATGGGGCGTCGCGGACGAAGGGCGGCTACTGGTTCGGCTCGACCTTGGTCCAGCGGTCCACCGAGCCGTCGCCGTCGAGGTCCTCGCCGATGCGGTCCGGCTGGCCGTTCTTCCAGTACTCCCAGTAGTCGACCTTGCCGTTGCCCTTGGTGTCGCGCTCACGGCGAACCACCTGGCCCTTCTCGTAGTACACCCAGAGGTCGGGCTTGCCGTTGTAGTCGAGGTCGCGCTCCTTGTGCTCGATGGAGCCGTCTTTGTAGTAGGTGACCTGGTCGATGTGGCCGTCGAAGTCGAGGTCGAGGGCTTCCTTCTCGAGCTGCTCCTTGTCGTCGTAGTAGCGCCACACGTCGACCTTGCCGTCCCAGTTCAGGTCGAGCTCCTTGCGCACCAGCCGCGGCGCGCCGTCGGGACCCTTCTGGTAGAACTTCCAGACGTCGGTCTTGCCGTCGTGGTTGAGGTCGAACTCCTTCACGATCTCGTTGGCGTTCTTGTGTTCCTTCACGCCCTCGGCGTTCTCCTCCTCGACCGGGCCTTCCTTCTTCACGTTCTTGTTGCCGCTGGAACAGCCCAGGGCGAGCGAGGCGGCGAGGGCCGCGACGAGGAGGCGCGAGGCAGGGTTACGCATGGGGGCGATTGTTGGCCCCGAATCCCGTCCGACGCAAGCGCCAGCGCGGCCCGGCAAACATGCACTTCTCAGGCGGCCTGGCATTGCCATTGCCCGGGCTGCCTTCTATGTTGCGCCGCCGTTTCATAGCCAGGAACACACACGATGAGCGACACCCCCTCCGACCCGGGCGACAAGGGCTCCGGCCAGAAGCCCGGCGGCCCCAACAATCGCGGCGACGACCGCCGCCGCCCCAAGGCCACCTTCGGCGACGTGATGAAGGGCATCCCCTCGGGCCGCCCCGGCGAGAGCCGCGGCCGCGACGAGGGCGACCGCAAGGGCCCGGGCATGTCGGTGCGCCGCAAGGGCGGCGACAAGCGCGACGATCGCAAGGACGCCAAGAAGGCCGACAAGCCTGCAGCCAAGGGCCCCGAGGTCCAGGTCGTCCGCAAGCAGGGCATCGAGAGCACCGGCGAGCCCAAGCGCGCCGTGGTGGCTCCGCCTTCGCTCGTGTACTCGCGCGACGTCGACGAGCAGGGCGCCGACGACGAGAGCTTCGCGGAGATGTTCGCCAAGCAGGACAAGGCCGACAAGGGCAGCCGCGGCGGCGTTCGCCCGGGCCAGTCGGTCACCGGCGTGATCATCCAGCTCGGCGCGGACACCGCGTTCCTCACCCTCAAAGAGGGCGGCGAGGCGATGATCGAGCTGCGCGAGATCCAGGTGGAAGGCCAGCCCGCGCCCATCGTGGGCGATGTGGTGGAAGGCTTCGTGGTGGCCATCGGCGGCCGCGAGGGCGGGGTGAAGGTCTCCAAGGGCCTGGCCAAGGGCAGCGCCAGCGTGGCGCGCCTGGAGGCAGCCATGGAGGGCGGCATCCCCGTGGAGGGAACCGTCACCGGCGTGAACAAGGGCGGCCTGGAAGTCGACCTGGGGGGCGTGCGCGGCTTCTGCCCCATCAGCCAGGCCGACGTGAAGTTCGTGGAGAAGCCCGAGACGTTCGTGAACCAAAAGCTTCAGTTCCGGGTGACCGAGATCCGCGGGCTGGACGTGGTGCTCTCGCGTCGCCAGCTGCTGCAGGCCGAGCAGGCCAAGGACGCCGAGCGCATCCGCGCGACGCTGACCGTGGGCGCGAAGGTGCGCGGCAAGGTGAGCTCGCTGCGCGACTTCGGCGCGTTCGTGGACCTGGGCGGCGGCATCGAGGGCCTGATCCACGTGTCCGAGCTCTCGCACGGCCGGGTGGCGCACCCGCGCGAGGTGCTGCAGCAGGGCCAGGACGTCGAGGTGGAGATCACCAAGATCGAGCCGGGTGATCCCAACTCGCCCGACAAGGCCAAGCAGCGCGAGCGCATCGGCCTCTCGCTGCGCGCGCTCGCGGCGGATCCCTGGGCCGACGTGGAGCAGCACTTCCCCATCGGCGCGCGTGTGCCCGGCAAGGTGGTTCGGCTGCAGCCCTTCGGCGCGTTCGTGGAGCTCGCGCCTGGCGTGGACGGCCTCATCCACGTCTCGAACCTCTCCGACAAGCGCATCAACCACCCGAAGGACGTGGTGTCCGAGGGCCAGGAAGTGGAAGTGGTCGTGGAGAAGATGGACCTCGGCGCCCACAAGATCGGCCTGGCGCTCTGGCGCGAGGGCTACACCGGCCCGAACGAGCCGACGCCCGAGGAGCTCGCCGCTGCCGACGAGCACGAGGCCACCGAGCGCCCCGAGCGCAAGCCGGTCGCGCCGCGCGCGCGCGTGGGCGACGTCGTGGATTCGAAGGTCGATCGCGTGGAGCCGTTTGGCGTGTTCGTGTCGTGGGCCAATGGCCGCGGGCTGATTCCCAACGCGGAGATGGGCACGCCGCGCGGCACCGATCACAAGAAGCAGTTCCCGCCGGGCACGGCCATCAAGGCCCAGGTCATCGAGCAGGACAACCAGGGCCGGCTGCGGCTCTCCAAGGTCGCCGCCGAGCAGGCCGAGGAGCGCGCCGAGGTGGCGCAGTACCTCGAGAAGCACCAGCCCAAGCAGAAGGGCTCGGGCTTCGGCACCCTGGGCGACCTGCTCAAGGCCAAGCTGCAGAAGTAGATGGCCGGCCGCGACGCGCTCATCCGCGCGCAGTACGAGCGCGACGCCGAGGGCGCCACGGGCTTCGCCGCGCGCATGCGCGCGCTGGAGAAGCTCTTCGCCCACGGCTGGAGCGACGATCCCTGGTCGGCCGAGGCGCTCGTTCGCGAGCTGGATCGCGCGGCGAAGTCGGGCACCGTGAACGCGCTCCAGGACGCCGGTCGCGCGCTGCTCTTCGACGAGCGCTTCGACGAGCTCGTCGCGTGGCTGCCCAAGCTGGACACGACCACGCCGGAGGCGCGCGAGGCGATCGCGGTGGTGCGCGCGCTGGTGCACGTGCGCGAAGGCGACAACGAGAGCGCCGCGCAGCTGCTGCACGGCTTGCCCGACGCGGAAGCGGTCGCGCTGCACGGGCTGGCGTTGATTCAGCTTGGCCAGCCGGACGAAGCCGCGTCGCGATTGGAGATCCTGCTCGCGGCGGACGCGCTCGACGAGCAGGGCGAGCTTCAGCCGCGGCTCTTGCCCGAGGCGATGCCTGTGCTGGCGCTGTTTCTCACGGCCTGCGTCACGGCCGCCGACCGGCACCTGTCGCGCGGCGAGCGCGAGCGGGCGGCGACGCTGGCCCTGGCCGCTCGCGATGCCTGTCGCCGCTACGAGAGCGCGGAGCCGAGCGAAGGTCCGAGCCGCGAAGAGATCGCCGCGTTGCTCGCGCGCGTGGCGCCTCAGGCTTGACCGACCACGCGAAGCTGCGCTGACTTCACCACGGCCACGACCCGCTTCCCCGGCTCGAGGCCGAGCGACGTGACGCTCTCGCGCTCGAGCCGCGCGAAGAGCTTCACGGCACCCGCGAGCTCCACGCGCGCGCCCGCGCGATCGAACGTGACGCCAACGACGCTCGCGGGGATCGCATTTCGCGCGCTGACGTGCTGCGGCGTCTCCAGCGAGATCATCACCGCGCGCTCGGGCACGCTTACGTAGCCCGGCCCATTCGCGCGCGCGAGCACATGCAGCTCGAGCTCGCCGGTGCGAAAGAGGCACGCGTCTTCACCGTGCGGCGTGAAGTTGCCCGCGAGCACGTTCTCCACGCCCAGGAACTGCGCGACGTCGACGCTCGTTGGCCGCAGGAGCACATCCTCCGCGGTCCCGAAGGCCACGAGCTTGCCGTCGCGCATCACGCCGAGGTGCGTGGCCAGCGAAGCCGCTTCATCGAGATCGTGCGTGACGTGGATGACCGTTCGCGTCCCGCGAAGCGCGCGCAGGTTGGCGAGCAGCGGCGCGCGGCCGGCTTCGTCGATGGAGCCAAGCGGTTCGTCGAGCAGCAGCAGCGCGGGATCGCGCGCGAGCGCCCGCGCGATCGACACGCGCATGGCCTCGCCGCCGGAGAGCGTCGGGGCGCGTCGATCGAGCAGCTGTGCGACGCCCCAGGTCTCGGCGAGCGTCTTCAGCTGGAGTGAACCTCGTGCGCCGTAGGCAATGTTCGCGGCGACCGTGAGGTGCGGAAAGAGCTGCGCGCCTTGTGGCGCAAGTCCGACGCGGCGCTCGTTCGATGGCAGCGCGCTCACGTCGAGGTCGCCGATTTGAATCAGGCCTTGCGAGTCGATGGCGCCTGCGAGCGTCCACAGCAGCGAGCTCTTGCCGTGCCCCGAGGGCCCGACGAGCGCCACGTAGGCACCGGCTGGCGCGTCGAGGTCGATCGGCCCGAGCGTGAACGCGCCGAGCGTCGTCCGCAGGCCTTGAAGGCGAATCACGCACGCGCTCCTTCCCAGCGCGAGACCAGCGCGAGCACGATGATGCCCGCGCCCGCGAGCAGCGCCGCCGCGGCCCACGCTTGCGCGTCCTCGCCCACCAGCCAGTGGCCGTACACCGCGAGCGCGAGCGTCTCGGTGCGCCCGGGGATGTTGCCCGCGACCATCAGCGTGGCGCCGAACTCGCCGAGCGCGCGACCGAACGCGAGCGCCACCCCCGCGAGGATCCCGCGACGTGCCAGGGGCAGGTGCACACGCAGCGTCGCGCGGAGCCAGGTGTCGCCGAGCACGCGTGCGAGCTGGAGCTGCCGCACAGGCACTTCTTCGAGCGCCGCCCGCGCGCTGCGCAGAAAGAGCGGGAACGCGATCGCCGCCGAGGCCACGACCGCTGCGCCCGCGGTGAAGAGCGGCGTCTCGCCGAAGAGCGACATCGAGAGCGCGCCCAGCGGCCCGTGCTGACCCAGCAGCCAGAGCAGCGCGAGCCCGGTCACGCTTGGCGGCACCACCAGCGGCAGGAGCAAGAAGACTTCGAGGACCCGCGAAGCCGGCTTCGGCAGGTGGAGCAGGGCGAGCGCCGTCGGAAGTCCGACGACCACGACGAGCGCCGTGGCCAGCGTCGCGACCTCGAGCGAGAGCCAGAGCGGGCTCACGGAGGAAGAAACCCGGCGGTCTTGAGCGCGGCCTGACCGATCTCGCCGCGCAGGAACTCCAGGTACGCGCGCGCGAGCTCCGGCTGCTTCGAGGCCTTCACGACCGCCGCCGTGTAGACGATGGGCGTGTGCATCGCCTCGGGCACGGTGAAGAGCACGTGGACGTCGGACTTCGCGCTCGCCGCGTCGCTCGCGTACACGAAGCCCACGTCCACGTCGCCCTTGCGAATCCAGGTGAGCACCTGGGTCACGCTCTCGCCGGGCACGAGCCGCGCCCGCACGTCGGTGGCGATGGCTGCGTGCTCCAGCGACTCCATCGCGTAGTCGCCGGCCGGCACCTGCACCGGCCTGCCGATGCCGATTCGCTTGAACGACTCGCTCTTCAAGTCTTCGACGCGGGTCGCGTTCAGCTTCGACGCGCTCGGTGCGGCCACAACGAGCGTGTTCCGCGCGAAGGCCTTGTCTGGAACGACGAGGCCCTTCTGCGCGAGCGCGTCGTTGCTCTTCGAGTCCGCGGGCAGGAAGACGTCGGCCGGCGCGCCCGCTTCGATCTGCTTGGCGAGCACGCCCGTGGCCGCCGCGCTGACCACCACCTTCACGTCCGGGTGCGCCTTCTCGAACGCCGGCGCGCTGGCCTCGAGCGGCTGCTTCAGGCTCGCCGCGGCGAGGACGGTGAGCGTCTGGGCGTGGGCGCCGGTCGAAGCGAGTGCCACGACCAGGCAAGCGAGCGTCCGCATGCGCGCACTCTATGCGATCACTTCTCGTCGATGGCGCGGTTGCTCATCTCGTCGGCGGCGGTGTTCAGCTCGCGCGGCACGTGCACCAGCTTCACCTTGGCGAACGTCTTCAAGAGCGCGATGGCCTCGGTGTACAGCGGCCGAATGCCGGGGTGCTTCACCTGGTACTGGCCGCCGAGCTGGCGAATCAGGAGCTGGCTGTCGGCGATGAGCTCCACCTCGCGCACGCCGAGCTCGCGCGCGCGCGTGAGGCCGAGGATCGCGGCCTGGTACTCGGCCACGTTGTTGGTCTGCCGGCCCAGGAAGCGCTTCAGCTCCTCGACGACCTTGCCGTTCTCGTCGGTGATCACCGCGCCCGCGCCCGCAGGCCCGGGGTTCCCGCGCGAGGCGCCGTCGGAGTAGACGCGGGCCTTGTGCAGCGCGCCCGGCGTGGGCGCCTTCTTCTCGCCCAGCGGCAGCGCGGCCTGCACGGGCTTCTTCGGCTCGGCGGCCGCGGGCAGCTTCTCGCCGCCGGGCGCGCGGTTCGCGGCGGCCTCGAGCACCTGCTGCAGCTCGTGGCGCTCGAGGTCGAACTGCGCGCAGGTCTTGGCCAGAGGCTCGCGCTCGGCGATGTAGCGGAGCAGCTCGGCCTCGGTGGGCATGTGGCTCAGCTCTTGGGCGTCTTGTCGACGTAGATGATGCGCGCGCAGCTCCGGCACACGTCGAAGGGCAGGCCGGTGAGGAGCTGGTTGTAGAGCTGCGGCGGGATGCGCATGCGGCAGCCGGTGCAGGTGCCGTCGACCACCGCGGAGAGGGCGGGCATGCGCTTCTTGCGGATGCTCTCGTAGCGCTGCAGCACCGAGGCGTCGACCTTCTTCACCTCGTCGGCGCGCTTCAGTCCGAGCTCGGCGATGCGGCCGTCGAGCTCGCTGATCTTCTTGCGCAGGTCCTCGGCCTCGGCGCCCACCGTCTTCTGCTTGGCGTCGTAGGCCTCCTGCTTGGCGAGCGCGGCGGTCTCGATCTCCTCGCGGAGCTTGGTGAGGTTGGCCAGCTCCTCGCCGAGGGTGATGTTCGCCTTCTTGGCGATGTCGATCTCGCGGGCGAGGGCGGAGTACTCGCGGGTGGTGCGCTGCTCGGTGAGCCGCGCCTCCCACTTCTTCACCTTCTCCTTCTCGTCATTGAGCCGCTGCTCGAGGTCGCGGCGGGCGCGCTCGTTGTCGTCGACGCGCTTCTCTTCCACGTCCCAGGCGGCCTTGGCTGCCTTGAGCTCCCCCTCGAGCTCGGCCAGGCGCTTGGGGAATGCATCACCCGAGCGCTGCAGGTCGAGCACCGCGAGGTCGATCTTCTGCAGCTCTTCGAGGGCCTTGAGCTTCGCGTCCAATGCAGCGTCCTCCAGCTCCGAGCGCAACCCCCGCCGGCGCGCCCAAGGTAACGTCCGAGCCGAAGCACCACATGCCGCATTTTGGAGTGCGGGACAAGCCCGAACTGCCGGCCGGGGGCCGGCAGGCCCTACCGGTGGGCGAGCAAGGCGCCGACCAGAACCGGAAGCGCGAGTGAAATCGCCACGGTCAGGGCCTGTCGCCGGGGCGGGAGCCCGGAGAGCGCGTCCAGGAGCGTGGGGCGGCGAAAAGGGATCGTCTGGACCGATGGGAAGGGCACCTCCGTCCGTGTCCAGGCGAGCTTCGCCAGCGACAGCGCCGCAGGTTCGTCCAGCAAGCCCGAGGAGGCGAGCGCGCGCCCGAGCGGGACGTCGTCGAGGACGGCATCGCGCACCGCCATGAGCTCGGCACGCCGGCTGGGGTGCGCGCCCTTGACCAGGAGCTCAGCAACCTGGACCTCGCCCAGCCCGAGCTCGCGGTAGAGCTTGAGCCAGCGCAACAGCTCGGCCGAGGCGTGCGACTGCTGGCCGACGTGGAGCCAGCGGGGCTGGTCGAGGGCGCCGGCGGCGCGGTGGAGCAGGGTCGCGAAGCCGATGCTTCCCAAGGCGAACACGAGCACCGCGACAAGGTCGCACAGGAGCTCGTCGCCATAGACCGCGAACGTCGGAGCTTCGAGCCGCACGTTCGGGTCGATGTGTTGCGATGCGAGGGAGAGCGCTTCCGTCACCGCAATCAGGCCGGCGCCGATCGCGAGCAGTGATCGGTGTGAACGGAGCCCAGTCCAGCGCGGTCGACGAGACGCCGGCTGCGTCGGCCTCGCCGGCTCCTCTCCGCGATAGGGCACGCCCGCGCACATCCCGCGATCCTAGCGACCCAGCACCAAGGTTCGCGACCGCACTTCTCCGCACACTTCCGTCCAACCACCGATTCGGAGCTGCGAACATCTGCCCGGCAACAGTGTTAACCTCGTAGTCGGGGAATTCGGAGATGTAGTACGTTCGTACCATGACCGAAACCGCCAAGTGCCCTGAGTGTGGTTGGAGCCGTGCCCCCGCGAGCGCGGCGGCGGACAAGGTGGTGGAGGTCGTCCAGGACCTCGAGGGTCACCTCGCCAGCCAACATGACTGGACCTGGCAGCGGGCCCGCGAGCACGCCAAGGCCTGGTCGCGGCAGATCGTCCCTGGGCTGGAGCTGCCCACCGCTCCCGGCAAGGCCGCCACGCGCACCGCCAAGTGTCCGCAGTGCGATTGGACGGTCCGCGTGCACAGCGAGGACCTCATCGAGGTCTCGCGGTGCTCCTCGCAGCTCGAGGGGCACCTCCAGAGCGAGCACGGCCTGTCCAAGGAAGCGGCGCAGGCCGCGGCCGAGGAGTGGGCGTTGCCGCTCCTGCGCAACCGCATCCGCTGAGACGCAGGGAAACTTCGCCTAAGGCAGGTGCTTGGGCGCCACGGCCACCGGCAGCGTGGGCTCGGCCTTGTCCTTGGGCTTGTCGTAGCAGACGTGGTGCCACACGGTCTGGCGCTGCACGTCGGGCCAGGGCTGGCCGAAGGCGGGGATCTGCTGGTTGTCCTTGATGAGCGTGAACGAGTAGAGCCGCGGCTTGCCCGAGTTGTCGAAGTTGTGCTCGCGGCAGATGTAGCGGCCCCACTCCATGGGCAGGGTCTGGTTTCCGCCGGTCACGTTCTCCATGTACTTCCACCAGCGCGTGAAGAAGAAGCCGCGCTTCTCGCCGCCCTCGCCGAGCAGGTCCGTCGTCGTTCCGTCCTCGAAGACCGCTGGCGCGCTGAGCTGGTAGTCGGTGGAGAGCGGCTCCGGGGCGAACATGTCCCAGTTGCTCCACATCGAGGTGTACTCGAGCGTGGTGGAGATGGGCGTGGGCACGGGGAACTGCGGGTTCTTGGGCAGCGAGCCCCAGCACACCAGCACGAAGAACCCCGCCACGCCCATCCAGCCGTAGCGCACCGCGGGCGTCATGCCCGGGGCAGGCACCTTCACCGCCGTCTCCGGCAGGGTGGCCGCGAGCTTCTCGAACCGCGGCAGCCAGCTCGGAATGTTCAACGCCTTCGACGCGCGATCCACCACCCACTGCGACCACTCCGGCTCGAAGAGCGCCAGGTAGGTCATGGGCATGAAGTACGAGAAGTGGCCCACGTTGATGGTCATGAAGATGCCGGCGTGGAGCGAGGTGCCGCCCAGCAGCGCGGCGGCCTTGGCCAGCTTGCGCACCCGGCCGGCCACGGGCAGGTGGGTGAGGAAGATGAAGGTGCTCTCGATGACCAGCGTGCCGTAGGTCATCGCCTTCACGAGGAAGGGCGTGTCGAAGATGGGCGCCCACGGGCGCGAGAACACGTGGGTGAGGTGCAGCGTGTAGTGCACCGCGGTGCCGTCGCGCCAGGAGTGCCCGTTGGCCTTGTAGAACGCGGAGCAGAGGTACACCCAGCCGACCTGCAAGCCGACGAGCCTGACCGGCAGCGCGAAGCCTTCGGTCGGGAGCGGCTTGCCCAGCTCCTTGGCGCGGAGCGCGTCGAGGCTCCACACGTTCCCCGACGCCGTGAACATGTGCCAGAAGAGCAGCACGCGCAGCACGGTGTCCGAGCCGTCGAAGAGCGGCGGGATGCGCTCCTGGAAGCCCGCAAAGAGCACGAAGGCGAGCACGCTCGCGATCCGGCTGCGGTAGCCGAGGATCACCGCGATCGACACGGCGACGGCAATCGCCCAGTACACCCAGACCATGGCCGGGGAGGCGAAGGCGTCGAGGAGCACGAAGCGGGTCTGGCGGGCCCAGCCGCTGATGAACGGCGCGCGGGGGAGCACGCCCGCGTCGCTGAACCAGGCGCGGAGATCCGGCGCGAACTCCAGCGCGTCGAAGAGGATGAACGCCCCGAGCACGATGCGGAAGAGCGCGATGGGCCGCAGGTCCACCTTCCCCAGCCAGAACCGCAGCGTGAAGGGGTTGGTGCCTGCGGGCTGCTCGAGGACCGAGACGGTCGGGGCAGCCGGGGCAGGCGAGGTGGGTGCGGCTTCCATGCGGGCCTCCTAAATTGCGCGCACCTTACCCCGGCTCGGGGACGCGCGCGACCGGCGGCCCGTCGTTCGAATGGCGCTGGCCGGGCAGGGGGCCAGGGGCTGGCTGACCGGCCCTACGGGTGCACGCACGCTGCGACGCACGCATTGCTGACGCAGTAGTGGCTCGCGCACATGAAGCTGATCTGGTCGAAATCGACCGTGCAGCTCCCGCCCGCGGCGAGCTGCGGGATGCATGTCTTGGTGTTGTTGAGGTCGCAGAAGAGCCCCGACGCGCAGTCCACCGGGGAGGTCGAAAGAAACCCGCCGTCGACCGAAATCGGGGCGCACGACTGGCCCTGGGTCGCGTCGGCCGTGCAGCCCTGGATCGGATTGCAGTAGAGGCCGGTGGCGCAGTCGTAGTCCGGCACGTTGCACGCCGTGCCCTGCGTCTTCGGCTGGGTGCATTTCTGGATGGTGATGGGGCAGAGCAGGCCCTCGGTGCAGTCGTACTCGCTGGTGCAGCTCTGGCCGAGCACGCGGGTCCGCGCCGCCACGGTGCACCGGTTGCTGAAGCCGTCGCAGTAGTCGCTGTCGATGCACACGTCGCCGAACTGGCACCCGGCGTCGGTCTCGAGCTTGGCCGCACAGGCGCCCGGGCAAGTCACCGCCGAGGCCGTGCAGTAGAGCCCTGGTGCGCACTCGGTCGTGGCGTAGCAGGTGCCGCCCAGCGGTGTGCCGCCGCCCGTCGAACCTCCCGACCCCGAGCCGCCGGTGCTGCCGCTGGTCCCTGTGGTTCCGGTGCCACCGGTGTCGCCGGTGCTCCCGCTCGACGACGAGCTGCTCGAGCTTCCACTGCACGCCGCCACCAGCACTGCCGCCACCAACACTGCACCGAGCCGCATGGCCCCTCCGACGGTGATTCAGGGAATACGCCGATTGTACGGGATTGCGCAGCGCGGAGGCGGAGAAGGTTGGGCCCGGCAGGACTCGAACCTGCAACCAAGCGGTTATGAGCCGCCGGCTCTGACCGTTGAGCTACGGGCCCTCAAACCCTGTTCTAGCGTATCGCCTGGGCGGTTGCGCGCTGGCGGGCAGGCGGGAACACGCGGCCGGCCAATCGAAAGGATCCGACGGCACCGAGTGTGGCGACGGCGACCCAAAGCAAGGGCCAAAGAGGAATCGAAACATCGCCGGACGGCGAAAGCGGCACGTACCAGCGCAGAAACGGAAGGGAAGTCGAGACCACCGCCAGGACAAGGTAGCCCGCAATCGAGAATAAGAAGTTGAAGGTCACCAGAAACACGAATCGCACGCCGTGATGCTAACGGCGTGCGACCGGGTGCTTCACGGCGAAGTGCGTCAGTTCTCGACGAAGCTGCGCAGCCGCTTGGAGCGACTGGGGTGCCTCAGCTTGCGCAGCGCCTTGGCCTCGATCTGGCGGATGCGCTCGCGGGTGACCTCGAAGTCCTGGCCGACCTCTTCCAGGGTGTGGTCGCTCTTCTCGCCGATGCCGAAGCGCATGCGCAAGACCTTCTCCTCGCGCGGCGTGAGCGTGGCCAGCACCTTCCGGGTCTGCTCGGCCAGGTTCATGTTGATCACGGCCTCGCTCGGGCTGACGATGGCCTTGTCCTCGATGAAGTCACCCAGGTGGGAGTCCTCCTCCTCACCGATGGGCGTCTCGAGGGAGATGGGCTCCTTGGCGATCTTGAGGACCTTGCGGACCTTGTCGAGCGGCAGCTCCATCTTCTCGGCGATCTCTTCCGGCGTGGGCTCGCGGCCGATCTCCTGAACGAGATACCGGCTCGTGCGGATGAGCTTGTTGATCGTCTCGATCATGTGCACCGGGATGCGGATGGTGCGGGCCTGGTCGGCGATGGCGCGGGTGATGGCCTGGCGGATCCACCAGGTGGCGTAGGTGCTGAACTTGTAGCCGCGCTTGTACTCGAACTTCTCCACCGCCTTCATCAGGCCGATGTTGCCTTCCTGGATGAGGTCGAGGAACTGCAGGCCGCGGTTGGTGTACTTCTTCGCGATCGAGACCACGAGGCGCAGGTTCGCCTCCACCAGCTCGGCCTTGGCCTTGTCCGCGCGCTTCTTGCCCTCGACGATGGCCTGGTAGCTGCGGCGCAGCATGTCCACCGTGGTGCGGCCCTCCTCCTCCACGCGCTTGATGGCGCGCCAGGCGGAGCGCATCTGGCGGTCGAGCTCCTGCACGTCCTCGACGCTGCAGTCGAGACGCTTGGCGAGCTTCTTCTCGTTGGTGGGGTTGTCGCGGCTCTCACGGAGCAGGGCGCGCAGCTCGCGGCCGGCGATGCCGGTGCGCTTCTCCAGGTCGCGGATCTCCAGCTCGCTCTTGTCCACGGAGCGGATGAGCTGCTCCAGCTTCTCGGCGATGCGGTCGATCTGCTTCTTGTTGAGGCGCAGCTCCTCCAGCAGGTTCATCATCGCCTGCTTGTTGTCCTTGATGTCCTGGCGGAGGGTCTTCTTTTTGGTCTCGGAGAGCTTCTTGCCGGTGAGCGACTCCTCGATCTCTTCGTTCTCTTTGTCGAGCTTGTGGATCTTGTCGATGATCTTGCAGAGCGCCTCGACCTTGGTGGCGTCCTCGAGGACGATGGCGTCGCCGTCGGCGGCGCCGTCCTCACCCTCGGCCACCTCGACCTCGGCCTCCTCGTTCTCGGAAGGCTCGGGCGCGTCCTTGATCACCTCGCGGAGGCGCACCTTGCCCTTGCGCAGGCGATCGCCCAGGTCGACGATCTCCTGAATGGCGATGGGCGACGAGAGGACGGCGCGCAGCACTTCCTTCTCGCCCTCCTCGATGCGCTTGGCGATCTCGACTTCGCCTTCGCGGGTGAGCAGGCTGACCGAGCCCATCTTCCGCAGGTACATGCGGACGGGGTCGTTGCTCTTGCCGCCGCCGGCGTCGAAGTCCTCGTCCTTCTCTTCCTCTTCGTCCTTGGGCTCCTCGATGACCGTGACCTTCGGCTCGGGCGTGGAGACCTTGTTCTGGTTGTCGACGATCTCGATGTCGTGCTCGCCGAACATCGACATCACGTCATCGATCTGATCTGCCGAGACGATGTCGGCGGGCAGGGCGCTCTCGACCTCTTCGTAGGTGAGGAAGCCCTTGGCCTGGCCGGCGGCGATGAGGTCCTTCAGCTCCTTGCGGTCGCGCGGGGCAACCTCTTCCTCTTCCTCGTCGCTCGTGAGGCTGGTGGGCGCGCCTTCCTGCTCCTCGCCCTCGTCGGCCTCGAAGTCGCGGCCGAACTCCATCTCCGCCACGGTGAGCTCGCGGTCGGGCGTGGTCTTCTTGGCCACGACCGCCACGCCGTTCTTGCCGGCGTGGGCCAGCGGCTCGACGAGCTTGCCGTTCTTGCCGGTGTGCTTGAGCTCGTTGCGCGCGGCCTTCTGGGCCTCGTCGCGCGCGGCCACCTTGGCGGCCACGTGCTGCTTGAGCTTGTCGGCGGCGGCCTTCTGGGCGGCCTTGACGTCCTTCTTGGCGGCCTCGGCGGGCTTCTTGGCCTCGGGCTTCTTGGCCTTGGCGGAGGTCTTGGTGGACGTCTTGGAGGGGGTGGACATACGGACGGTTCTCCTTGGGGTACTGCTCAAAGCAAAACGCGGACTTGAGGGCAAGTGCGGGCTTTCAGCCGGTCGCCTGGTCCTCTGGGTCGAGTGGGGCGGTCAGGCGGGTACGAAGCTCGCGCAGGCGCTGCTGCTCCTCGAGCAAAAGCTTGGTGTCTTCGTTGCTGAGGTCGTGCTCCTGGGCGCGGGCAAACTCGTGCTTCAGCTCCACCAGACGCTCCTCGACCCGCTCGAGGCGCACCTGCCGGGCCGCGTGCGACACGGCCTCGCGACGATTGGCCTCGTTCGGCCAGCGCGTCAAAATCTCGCCCCGCTTGCGCTGGATGCGCTTGGCCAGGTTCGCGTCGATGGCGGCCCAGTGCTCGGCGAGGTCCTCGCCCTTGGACGCCAACTCCACCAACCCCCGGACGCCGTGGTGGCGAATTTCCTCCACCGCCTCGGCGCCCTCGGCATACGCGAGGCCTGAGTCCGCGAGGATGAGCGCGCAGAGCAGCTCCTCCGCAGCGCTCACCGCCGCCTCCGGCTTCGGCTTCTCCGGCTTCGGCGCGGGCTTCGCCTGCTGGTGGCTGGTGGCTGGTGGCTGGTGGCTGGTGCCGTTGGCGACCTTGCCGCGGCCGACGGAAGCGAGCACGTCGCTCTCGGAGACGCCCAGGTAGCTCGCGAGCCGACCCACGAAGAGCTTGCGCTCCAGGCTGGGACCCATGCTCTCCAGCACCGGCTTGAGCTCCTTGAGCGCCGAGACCTTGGCCTCCCACGGAGCAGCCGAACCCTCCGGCAGCGCCTCGCGGAGCAGGTGCTCGGTGAGCGGGATGGCGCTCTGGAGCAGCTCGGTCACGCCGGCTGAGCCGCGCTGGTTGGCGAAGTCGTCGGGGTCCTGGCCGGCCGGCAGCACGCACACCTTCGCAGCGACCGCGTGGGCCAGGATGCTGCCCGCCAGGCGGTGGACGGCCTTGGCGCCCGCAGCGTCGCCGTCGAGCAGGAGCACCAGCTCCTTGGCGCCCTGGCGGCTGAGCAGATCGAGCTGCTTGTCGGTGAGGGTGGTGGACGAGAGGGCGACCACGTTCTGCACGCCCGCCTGGTGAAGCCCCACCACGTCGAAGTAGCCCTCGACGAGGATGGCCACGCCCGAGCGCCGGATGGCCTCGCGCGCGAGATCGAGGCCGAAGAGCACCTCGCCCTTCACGTAGAGCGGGCTCTCGCGGGAGTTGAGGTACTTGGGCCCGCCTTCGCCCTCGAGCTGACGGCCGCCGAAGGCAATGGTTCGGCCTTCGGGCGAGCGGATGGGGATCATGAGTCGGCCGCGGAACTGGTCGTAGTGGCCCGCGGTCTTGGGGCGGGGCACCAGCAAGCCTGCCTTCAAGGCCGGCTCGAGGGCGCCCTCACGAACAATCCTGTCGCCCAAATCGTTCCAGCTCTCGATGGCGTAGCCCATCCCGAACTTCTTCTGCATCTCCTCGCTCACCTGCCGGTCAGCCAGGTACTTGCGAGCGATGGCGCCCTTCTTCTCGTCGGCCAGGTTGGCCGCGTAGTGCGCCGCCGCGAGCTCATTCACCGAGCGCAGCGCCAGCCGCTCTTTCGCCTTCGGATCCTCGGCGCCGCCGAGATCCACCGAGAGCTCGCGCGCCAGGTCGCGGACGACGTCGACGAAGCCGCGGCCGCTCTGCCGCATCAGGAACGCGATCGCATCGCCGCCGGCCCCGCAGCCGAAGCACTTCCACATGCGCCGCTCGGGCGTGACGTAGAAGCTGGGCGTCTTCTCGCCGTGGAAGGGGCAGCAGCCCTTGAACGACCGGCCGCTCTTCTTGAGCGAGACGTGCCGCCCCACGATGGCCAGGACGTCGGCCCGGGCCAGGATCTCTTCGATCTTGTGGTGCGGAATCAGCATCCAGCTTCCACGCTGCAGCCGCCAAAGCCCCCCAAGGGCCTTCGCGTGCTTCGGCAAAACAGGTTGTAGCCGCCGGGGGGCGCTACTTGCCCGACAATCGGGCGGAGACAGCTTCGGAAACCACCTTGCCCTCGGCCCGGCCAGCCACGCGGGGCTTGAGGAGCTTCATCACGGCGCCCATTTCCTTGGGGCTCTTGGCGCCTGCCTCGGCGATGGCCGCGTCGACGAGCGCGCCCAGCTCCTCGGCCGAGAGTTGCTGGGGCAGGTAGGCCTGGAGGTGCGCGATCTCCTGGTTCTCGCGCGCGGCGAGCTCGGGGCGGTTGCCCTGGGTGAACTGGTCGGCGGAGTCGCGGCGCTGCTTGATGAGCGTGCCCATCACCTGGATCACGCCGGCGTCGTCGAGCGAGCTGCCGAGCTCGATTTCCTTGTACTTGATGGCGCTCTTCACGGCGCGCACGAGCGTGAGGCGGACCTCGTCCTTGGCCTTGGCGGCCGTCTTGAGGTCTTCGTCGAGGCGCTCTTTGAGGCTCGCCATTTGCGCTCCAAACCTGCGTCAGTCTGACGGGCAACCCTGACGCTCCATCACCACAGGCGCGTCGTCGCCAATCTCCGACCATCCCCAACCGGCGGCGACGCCCGCGCCCTACAATCGATCGGCGCCGGGCAGGTCTGAGACCCGCACCGGCGCCGGCCGGAACTTCACGCAGCGGGTGAAACTACATCCCGCCGCCCTTGCGCATCTTCTTGAGGGCGCGCTTCTTCGCCGCCAGCGCCTTCTTCTTCCGCTTCACGCTGGGCTTCTCGTAGTGCTCACGCTTGCGGATCTCCGACAGGATTCCCGCCTTCTCGCACTGCTTCTTGAAGCGCTTGAGAGCGTTCTCGAAGGACTCGCCTTCCTTCACGCGAATACCGGGCATTTGGACACCTCCCCTCGAGCCAAACAAAAGTAATGGGTTGAAAAATGAGCAGGCCGGCCCAGGGCTGGCCTGCGGGAAACGGCGCATCCTAGGGATGGCGCGTGGATTGTCAAGGAGGGGCGGGCGGATCCGCTCGGATCAGGCGCCGCAGGAAACGTGGCGTACAGGGGGGCTGGTCACGAGATTCGCGCTGCCGGAAGGCTCTACAATCGGCTCGTGCTCATGCTCCGGAACCTGGGTGACTGGCTGATGGCCCTGTCCTGGGGATGGTCACCGTCGCTGCCCGAGGCCATCGCTGTTTTGGCTGCAGCTGGCTCGTTCGCGATGGTTCTTCAGAGCCGAGCCCAAATCGGCGGTTCGTCGGCGGGTGCCACCGCGCCCGCGCTCTTGATCGTGACGCTTTCTTTGGCCTTCACTGCTGCCTCAGCGACCTGCGACCTGTCGGTGGGGCTTTTCCCGATCGGGTGCCAACTCGGAGTGCCGCGAGATGCCCTCGCCATCGAGGTGCTTCGCGAAGCGAGGGTCACGAACGTGTTCGCCGTCGCGCTGGCGCTCCCCACGTTGCTGCTGTCGCTTGTCGGAATGCGACAACCGAGTTCACCGAATGTGCTCGCGCGAACGCGGGCCCTCCGGAGAGCCAATCGGTGGATGGCCGCCTCCACAGCAATGGCTGCGGCTTGGGCGCTGGCTGTCGTGTTCGGGCCCAGCGCGGGCCGCTGATTGGACAAGGCATCGGCGATGGCGCTTCGCACCCCAATTGGTTGCGCGTCTCGAGCCCTCGTGGGCCCATTCCGAATGCTGGTGCTCTTCGGATGGGCCTCAGTTTGTGCGGGCTGCGATCCAGCGATGCGCGTCGAGGCAGAGGTTGTGCAATCTGACGGTGGTCGGCTCAACGGAACCGCTCGGATCGAGTGTCCTGCAGATGCGAAGGACGTCCGACGCGTCTGGGGAGCCAAACCCGTGACCTACGGTCGGCTGGAGATTGCGGACATGGGGTTCGTCCCTGAGCCTTGCGCGTTGAAGGTCGAGTCTCCGGGCTTCGCTGCGAAGTCCGTTCCGCTGGGTAGCGCGTGCACAGTGCGCCACCAAGGTTTCCCCTGGGGCGGTGGATGTGCGGAGGCAAAGGTTCGTGTTGTCTTGGAGCCGAGCCGATAGAGGGCGTGAGGCAAGTGGCGGTCCGCGTTGGGCTGCTCGAGATGCCGCTCAGGAGAAGGCCGGCGCAGCGAGTTCTCCAACGCACGACCGTATGCGGCCTGTTTCACCATTGGCTTCGCTACCTGCGGCCGCGGCGCCCCGCGAAATGCGCCGGCGGCACGGAGTGGGCTCCATAACGCCGGCGTCGTCATCCGCGGACTGCATCAGTGCGCGTGTCCGTGCTTGGTGGCGGTCTTGGCCACCGGCTGGATTCCGCGCTGATCGGGTGGATCAAGCCGGATCCAAGGGCTCGTGAGATTGGATCTGGAGACGGCTCCGCTGCCTGTCGAAATGCGCTCTGACCACGCGCGATGTCGATCGAGGTCGATCATCACGGCGACGGCGGGCAGTACACGTTCGAGCCCTGGAGATCGAGCGCGCTGCTCGAGTCGGTGGCGTTGCTGCCGTCCGTGGGGCCCGGGCCTCTGAAGCAGTTGGACGGCGTCGAGCCGCTGGTAGGTGGAGTGGGGGTGATGCTCGCCGGGTTCTGCACGTGCTGTACGGTCGAGCGGCCCGAGTAGCTGTTTCCCGGCGTGTTGCTCGGGGTGGTCGCGTCCTCGCCTGCGGGTGAGCTGCCCTGCGTGGCGCCGGTCGTGTCGCTGGCGGCACTTTGGGCGAACGCGGTCCCGCCGAGGCAGAGCACGGCGGAGAGGGCGGCGATGAGCTGGCGTTTCATGACGGGCCTCCGAGCGGAAGGGCTCCGCCTAGGCTCGCCCTAAGCACGACCAACGGGAGATGGACGGACGCACGCTCGCGGTCCGCGCGCTCGGACTCTCGGGCTTCGCGGTTCAGCGGTCCGTGCTGGGGATAGTCTAGGAAGCAAACCAGACGGGCAATGAAATGTCCTACCGCGAGCTCATCCGGCGGCTGTTGGCCTCGCGCTCAAACGGATCTCACCCCACGGACAGGTTTTGTGCCGCGACCGTCGACGCGTATCGCGCCGGTCGTCAAAGCGAGACTTCGAAAAAGTGGGATCAAGTCCGAGGGCGGGACTTCGGCTACGAGATGTTGAAGGACACGATCATCTGGTCCGACGAACATCCCGACTTCGAATGCACCAAGTGCGAGGAGATCCTCGCTCACCTGCTGATCTGGCGCCGCCATTTATGGGGCGCCGCGCGCTCAGGGATGGAACGACCGGACGTGTGGACCTCGGTGAAGAACCAGTTCCCGGATTGGCCGGGGTTCCGTCGCGAGGTCAAGCCTGCGCTCGTGGACGAAGTGCTCAGCCAGGGACGAATCGATGTCGAGCGCGAGGTTGAAGCGCTTCGAAATCGGAAGAAGCTGTAGGCCTGCTCTCCAGGAGCACGGGCGCCCTTAGCCCGGGAGAGCCATCTCCAGGTCGCTCCCGATTCGGGAAAGGTCGTTTCCCGCAGGTCTCGGTTCGGAAGAGCCATCTCCCGACCCAGACCGAGTTGGCAGAGCCCGCTTCCCCGCTACGTCCGCTTTGGAGAGCCCGCTCCCGCCCCAGACCGAGCGGGGAGAGCCGTCTTCCCGCCATGTCCGCGTTGCAGGAGCCCTCTCCCGACGCAATCGAGCGTGGCAGAGACCACTTCCCGCCGCGCCAGCTTCGGAAGAGACCGCTCCCGGCCGATCCCGATCCGGGAGAGACCTCCTCCGGCTGGTCCTTGGCTGGGAAACGCGTCTTCCGCCCGGACGCGCTCCAGAAAAGGCCTCCTCCGGGCGCGCAGGCTCCGGGAGAGGGCTGCCCCTTCCGGCTGATCTCAGGAAAAGTCCTTTTCTGACAGGGACATAGGGGGTCCACCGAGCTCAATTGTGCTTCTGCACAATTGGGGCGCCATCATCGTGCAGTTGCACGACGGGAGGGTCCGGTTGCTGCACCCGACCATGGGAAAAACCCCTTCCTGACAGGCACATAGGAGGTTCACCGAGCTCAATTTGTGCTTCTGCACAATTGGAGGCGCCTTCACCGTGCGGGTGCACGATGGGGAGCCTCCGCCATGGTGCACCCGCACCATTTCGCCGACGCCGTACCCAACACGCTTGAATCACGCCGGTTTTCTTTCTCGAGCCGGGCCGTACCCGGACGCCGACCGGCCTGATGGCGCTCTGCGCTGGCTCCGCCTCGCGGGACCCCGGAACGCAATTCCAGGCACTTGCCTCGTGGCATGGAGGTCGCAAGGCCTGGTGATGACCGCCGGACCACAGGTCCTCACAAGGAGATGCGCCATGGCTGGGAACAAGGTGAAGAAGGCTCACGAGGCGCTCATCGAGAAGGCGGAGCGGTACCTCGGGTTGCTCCATGAGGTGAACACGCCCGAGGCCAACGCCCTGGCCGACGCGATCGGGCCCGAGATCGACACCTGCATCGCGGATGTGAACGAGACCCTCTCGTACAAGAGCCGGTTCGCGCTGCTCAAGCAGAAGGCGAAGGCCGCGACAGCAGATCTCAAGATGGTGGTGGGCGGCACGTACGCCCTCATCGACGCCACCGACGCCAAACTCTACGCGCAGCTCCCACCTCGCGAGAACTGGTCGGACGCCGCGGGCAGCATTCAGGCCGATCACCTGGTCAACGCGCTCCGCGCGAGCGGGTCGGGCTCGGCCATGACCTACGCCAACCAGATTTCGACGGTGGCCGAGGTGGAGCGGAAGGCGCAGCAGGCGCTGGTGGCCGCAGGGTCGGGCAGGGGCAGCGTCGGGGTGGCGGCGACGGCGATGGCCGAGCTGCGGATGCGGCTCGACCAGGCGGACCTGTACCTCCGAAAGCTGGCACGTCCGGGCTCGGTGCTCGCCGGGAAGCTCAAGAAGGCGCGGGGCATCAAGAGCGGCCGCAAGCCGACGGTGAAGGCTCCGGTGGAGGCCGCGAGCGCTGGCGAGAGCGAGGCCAGCGCCGCGCCGGCCGTCGCGCCCGCGGGCCAGCCCTCGCAGATCACGTCTCAGGCGGCGTCTGCCCAGGTGGTTCAGCCCACGGTTGTTGTTTCGCAACCGGTGCCCGCGGCGGTGGGGGGCTTTGCCGGAGGGGCGCACCGCACGGATCATGCGCGTGAGGGAGCTCGAGCCGGCTGATTCGTTCGATTCAAATCCGCAGTGAGCTAGCGGTGTCCAGCCGGCGCGCGTTCCATGATGGCCTCGAGCGCGTTTCGACATGGGAAGTATTCGACCGGCATCTGCTCCTGCGCCCGTCGATAGTACCCATCGGCCACGGCCCACTCTTGGTTGCCGGCGGCGCGTATCGCTTTCAACGTCAGCGAGGCGCATTCGGCCGCCAATTCGAGTCGCGCGTCGCGGAGCTTCGCTCCAGTGATGGCTGCACGATCCCGCGCGTCGTCGGACGTTGTGTCGACGCAGGTGAAGTAGAGGTGCGCCTTTCGATATTCGCGATAGGCGCAATCCGGACGCTCCTCGCCGACGTTCTTGAACTCGGCGCATCGATCGCCCTTTGACTCCGCCGCTGTGGCCTCGGCGAGGAGTTGCTCGATTGGGAGAGCAGGGCATGGGGCGACCTCGAGTCGAGGTCCGCATATCCGCCATGGGCTGCGATCTGGAACCCGAATTTCGATCACGTTTGCCCCAGGAACCACGCTCTTGGCGGGAAGTTCGTAGGTTTCTAATCCCCATGGAGCATGGAGCTCGAACGGGATTCCATTTGCCGAAGCCTCGCTCGGCTTCGCCGCTGGCTGTTGATCGAGCTCCATCGTCACGTTGACGAGCCCAATCCTTCCAAGCCCGCGAGCCAAGTCGAAAGCGAAGCGCACGTGGTCCTGCACGCGGTGGTCGACGTCCGCGGTGTTGCCCCAACATTCCTCGGGCTCATCGGCGCCTATTGAGAACAGCTTGGCATCGAGCTCGCGGCCCCAGGCGACGTAGAGCCAGTCCGAGTTGCGTGCTCCAGCGACCGAACCCAAAGCAACCACGCCCAGGAGCGCAGCGGCCGCGAGCTCTCCCGCGATTCGGGTGCGGCGGCGTTGCAATGGCCCAAGCGCGCAAACCGCAGCGACGAGGACCACTAGCGAGAGTACGGTCGACCAGCCGTCGAGCACGAATTGAGTCGGGCCTGGGTTCTCGGCGTGCCGCGCTTGCCACGCAAACCTCAGCCACAGCTGAGTAGCGAGCGGCACCGCAGAAAAGGCCAGCATCGCCCAGCGGAGTGTGCGCTCTGCTCGGCCTATGTGGCGCTCCAGCCGCATGTTCCGAGCATAGCGTTGCGCGTGCGCGGCTCGCTCGGCTCGAACCTACACGCAGCCGCGGCCGACCTCAGCCACCTTGCCATGACGATCTCGATGGGAAGGGAACGCATCAGCAGATGGTCATGTGGAACAAGAGCCAGAGCGCGAAGCCGACTCCGGCCACGGTCAAGCTCGCGACGTCCACAGCCTCAATGGCTGGATCGCCAGGCACGTCCATGATGGGAAGCCAGGCTCGTGGCGGTATCCAGAAGAGGCCGACAAACCGCACCACACCGAGCACAACCAACACGATGGACCACACTGCGCAAAACCCCGACAGGTGAGGCGTCTCATCGCCCATCGGGTGAGGCCAAAATGAAGTGAGGCGAAGCACGAGCGCGGAACCAACCAGCCGCGCGGCGTGGATCCTGCGCTGCGAAGCAGTCAGCGTTTGCATCCGGAGATGAATTGCAACGGTCGTTCCCACCGGGACATGGCCAGACGGCGCGGGGTTCGGCGTTTCAACCGTTCGGTACGCGAGAACTGCGTGGAAGATCCACCGCCAGCTGAAATGCAGTCCTCAGCGCGTGAGCTCAGCCCACGCGTCGTGGCCGCGGCAGATCTCCGCGACACGCAATTGCTGGCATGTTCCAGCGCCAACGCCGAATCGCTTCGAAAACGGCGGTCCAGAGTCACACCACGAATCGATGCCGATGAGCTTTCCCTGAGCGTCGAATCGCTTCTCGTAGCCGGTCATTCCCTGGTTCGTTGAGACTCGCCAACCGCCTTCCGCGCACGTTTCAACGCGCGCACCGAGCCGCGCCTCAAGTCCGCGGCACTCGTCAAGCATGAATCCCCAGTCCGAGAGGATGCCCGCGGTCGCTCGCTCGGGCGTCTCGGGGCAGCGAGCCTGTCGGTCCGAGCACCAGTGGCTGATCGGCTTCCACGGACGCGTCGTCGGTGCAGCGGCCGCAAGGACGCTCGCGGCGGTCGCAAGCGCGCCGATCGCAGCAACCGTGCTCTCGAGCAGGATTCGCAGCCCACGGCGGCGGATGCGCCCAACGGTCCAGGGCAGCGCGAACAGCGTCGCGATGCCGAGCGCGATGGGAATGCCGATGTCGCGCAGGTCCTGAAATTGGAACGCTGACCACTCGCCGTAGAACGGGTAGGGCACCCACACGATCACGCGCGCGACGGAGGCCAGAATTGGAAGCGCCGTGGTCGCGAGCAAGCCCCAGCGGAGAGCGCGTTCTCGCGAGCCGACTTCTGCGGTGGGAGGCACTCCAGTTGAACGAACTCTCGCTCGAACTGGTTCGATCGCCTCGAGAGCGGTGCGTCGCGTCGCCCGAGTTCCCCCGCGTCACGATTTCTTGAGACACCTTGCTGAGGCCAAGATGGGCCTCGAC